>JAQSXG010000223.1 GCA_029256785.1 Neobacillus sp. | reverse complement strand
TCGTCCATTAACAACAAATATAGCATTGGAGATGGGGTACGCTTTTGGTACACACCAGGAGATGCTATTTGCAACAGGTATAGTTTTATTCTCATTTATTTTAATTTTAAATTTTGTTTTAGCAAAAATCAGTGGGAAGGGTGGTAAGTAAGTTGAGAAAGCTTAAAAATAATTTGTACCGTGGATTTCTTTGGGGTTCGGCTTTCTTGACAGTTGCCATTCTCGTCATGATTGTTGGCTATATCTTTATGAAGGGTTACCGGTTGATTGATTTTCAATTTATCTTTGGAGACTATTCCCCTGCAGGCGGTGGTGGAATTTGGCCGATGATTATCACGACACTTTATACGATTGTCATCTCATTAGTAATAGCCACTCCAATTGGAATTTGTGCTGCTGTTTATTTGCAGGAGTATGCAAAACAAGGTCGATTGGTAAACATCATTCGTTTTGCAACAGAAAGTTTAACAGGAATTCCGTCCATTATTTATGGATTATTTGGGGCAGTCTTCTTTGTGACAACCTTAAAAATGGGTATGTCAATTATTGCTGCTTCCTTAACATTAACGATCATCGTATTGCCTGTCATAATTCGAACAACAGAAGAATCGCTAAAAACAGTTCCCCTTTCCTATCGGGAGGGTTCACTAGCATTGGGAACCACAAAGCTGCAAACCTTGTACAAGGTTATTTTACCAAGTGCAATGCCTGGTATCTTATCTGGAATTATCCTCTCAATAGGAAGGATTGTGGGTGAGTCCGCTGCCATTTTTTTAACAGCTGGAACAGTTGCAGCTATGCCATCAAGTATCTTTTCATCGGCACGAACATTAACCGTTCATTCGTTTTTGGTCACACAAGAGACGGGTGATATAGAATTAGCTTCGGCTATTGGAATTGTCTTGATCGTGATTATTCTAGTGTTGAATCTATCGGCAACATTTATCTCAAAGAAATTAAATAAAGCTGATTACTAAAATGAGGTGTTAGCATGAGCAAAGGGATTAAAGTAAGGATGAATAATTCAACACTGGTGGAGCCATCAAATAATGAAGTAAAGATTGGTGTTCGAAACCTTGATTTATTTTATGGAGAGAAGCAGGCACTTTACTCTATTTCACTTGATATCCATGAAAATGAGGTTACCGCACTTATTGGCCCATCTGGTTGTGGAAAATCCACTTTCTTACGTACATTAAACCGGATGAATGATTTGATCGATGGTGTCAAAATTAATGGCAATATTATGATTGACCATGAGGATATATACAAAACCACTGATGTGATAAAATTAAGAACCAAAGTAGGGATGGTTTTTCAGAAGGCAAATCTATTCCCTATGAGTATTTACGATAATGTAGCATATGGTCCAAGAATGCAAGGAATGAAAAATAAAAAAGAGCTAAATGAAATTGTTGAAAGCAGCTTACGTGGTGCAGCAATCTGGGATGAAGTGAAGGATCGTCTGAAAACATCAGCACTTGGTTTATCCGGCGGTCAGCAGCAACGTATCTGCATCGCACGTGCCATTGCAATGAAGCCAGACATTATCTTAATGGATGAGCCTACTTCCGCCCTGGACCCTATTTCTACCTTAAAAGTGGAAGAACTGATTGAAAAAATGAAGAAAGATTATACCATAGTCATTGTTACCCATAATATGCAACAAGCAGCGAGGATCTCAGATAAAACAGCATTTTTCCTAAGTGGGGAAGTCATCGAATATGATGAAACAAGCAAAATTTTTTCCATGCCAAAAGATCAGAGAACAGAAGATTATATTACTGGCAGATTTGGTTAATACAGGAGGGTAATGAATGGTTGTTCGTGAAAATTTTGAAAATAGTCTACAGGAACTACAATCAAAAATGAAAACAATGTCCGATTTGGCTGCTTCATCACTTGAAAAGGCATTTGAAGCCTTTAAAGCAAAAGATGTGGATTTAGCATTAAAAGTAATTGATGAAGATGAGGTCGTGGATGATCTTGAAATCGAAATTAATCTCTTTATTATATGGCTTATGGCGAAGGAGCAACCTGTCGCTAGAGACTTACGTAGAATCATCGGAGCTTTAAAAATCAGTTCAGAAATTGAGCGAATCGCAGATTTTGGAGTGAATATTGCAAAGTCGACGATCAAAATTGGGAATTCCCATTCATTAGTGGAAATCACATGTCTTGAGAAAATGAAGGAGATCTCGATTACGATGCTCCAAAAGGGATTAGATTCTTTTATAGATGGAGATATCAAGCTTGCCAGAGAAGTTGGGAAATTGGATGACGAAGTTGATAATTATAGTGACGAGGTCTATAAAACCATTACGAATTATTTAAGAGAGCACCCTGAGGAAACAGATCATCTAGTACAATTACTATTGATTAATCGCTATCTTGAACGAACTGCTGACCATATTACAAATATTGCAGAAAGTGCTGCTTATTTAATAAAAGGCCAAATGTATGACTTGAATACGTAATATGGTTATGCTCCTCCTAAGGAAGACAAAATATTTAACTTGTCTATCTTAGGGGGATTTTTTTTGTCTTTTTTACAAACTAACTTCGTACCAACAGCTATGCCAAAACAGCTGTAACCTTAAACTAATGGTAGATAAAATAACCTTTCAGGTTAATGTAGTATACATATAGCAAGTTAGGTGATAAAATATTATTTGAATATTCAATTAATAAAAAGGTTAGAGGAGCTGAGCTGAGTATGGAAAAAGTGAGTGTAGAGAGCAGAGGATATTTTGGTGAATTTGGGGGTAGTTTTATCCCGGATGAACTTCAAAAGGTAATGAACCAATTGGAAGAACAATTCTT
This sequence comes from Neobacillus sp., assembly GCA_029256785.1. Lineage (GTDB taxonomy): Bacteria > Bacillota > Bacilli > Bacillales > Cytobacillaceae > Neobacillus. The sequence continues at coordinate 4,401 of JAQSXG010000223.1, read as the reverse complement.
AAAGTATAAGGACGATCCGGAATTCATCGATGAATTCAAATACTATCTCAAAGAATATGTCGGTCGTGAAAATCCTTTAACCTTTGCTGCCAATTTAACGAAGCAAAGTGGCGGTGCAAAAATCTATCTGAAAAGAGAAGATTTGAATCATACCGGTGCACATAAAATTAATAATGCGATTGGACAAATATTATTGGCAAAACGAATGGGCATCACCCGCATTATCGCGGAAACAGGTGCAGGTCAGCATGGAGTGGCTGCTGCTACTGCCTGTGCGATGTTTGGGATGGAATGTATTATATACATGGGTAAGTTGGATACCGAACGTCAGGCTCTAAACGTTTTTAGAATGGAATTGTTAGGGGCAAAGGTCATTCCTGTGGAAAAAGGTCAAGGAAGATTGAAGGATGCTGTCGATGAAGCGTTGGGTGATTTAGTACAAAACTATCAAAATACCTTTTACTTATTAGGTTCAGCCGTTGGTCCTCATCCTTATCCGACAATGGTGAAACACTTTCAAGCGATTATTAGTGAAGAATCCAAGCGGCAGATTCTTGAAAAGGAAGGGAAGCTGCCAGCGGCCGTGATCGCCTGTACAGGTGGAGGCAGTAATGCGATCGGAGCATTTGCCCATTATATTGAGGAGAAAAATGTTCGTTTAATTGGTGTAGAACCAAAAGAAGCGGCAACCTTAACAGAAGGAGTACCAGCTGTCATCCATGGTTTCAAATGTTTAACCTTGCTCGATGAAAAAGGAGAACCGCAGCCAACCTATTCAATCGCTGCTGGATTAGATTATCCAGGGGTCGGCCCAGAGCATAGCTACTTGAAAACCAGCGGAAGAGCGGAGTATGTGACCGTGACCGGACAAGAGGCGTTAGAAGCGTTTCTAGTGCTGAGTAAAACAGAAGGAATTATTCCTGCATTGGAAAGCTCTCATGCCGTTGCTTATGCGATGAAACTTGCAGCGGAATTACCGCCGGAAGATGTGTTGATTGTTAACCTATCAGGCCGTGGTGATAAAGATGTAGAGCAGGTATTTAATATGTTGAAAAACTAATATGGATAATAGCCATAAGAAAAGCCTAGTTCCTCATTCAAGTGAGGAATTAGGCTTTTTGTTGTTGGTACTAATTGAGCAGTTCTGACCATAATCTTATAAAAGTGAACAATAGGAAGGGGTGTAAAATTAGTTGATAAAAGTTAAGGTTGGTTTACGACCCATTGCAACTATGTTGAATTTACCTACCGTAATTAAAACAGCAATCCTTCCAGGTGACTCTATTGAAAGATTATTTATCGCAACACAGGTAGGAGAGATCTTTAATTTAAGAAACGGGGGATTAAAAACTTTTTTAGATATTCGCCCACGAATTTTAAAGTTAGGAGCTAGTGGGGGATATGATGAACGGGGTTTCCTAGGGTTAGCCTTTCATCCCAAATTTTATTACAACGGTTTGTTTTATCTTCATTATTCAGTAGCTGAAACACAAGGTCCGGGTGCACTTCCTGATTCCTTTCAGCCTGACCCTTGTCAACCTAAAACCTTGAACGTAAGGTGGGAAAATAGAGAAACTCAATATGATCATATCGATACAGTTGAAGAATGGAGAATTAAATCAAATGGTCAACCTCAAAAACGACGGACATTACTTAACTTAAGAAGACCATTTATGAATCACAACGGTTTCAATAGTTTAGCCTTTTCTCCTGAAACCGGAAGGCTTGTATTAATAACTGGAGATGGTGGCTCAGGCTATGATCCCTTTAACTTAAGTCAGGATGATTTAGAAATCGCTGGGAAAATAATTGAAATAGATGTAGGAAAAAATACGTCCAACAGTAATCCACCCGTTGTCACACGATTTAATGAACTTCCCACAGCGATTCAGGAAACGCTCACAGTATTAGCCAAAGGCGTTCGCAATATGCCCTCCCTTTCATTTCAAAGGTTTCATAATCAGTATATAAAATATGCGGGCAATGTCGGACAGGATTTAGTCGAGTCGATTTTTTCATTTATTCATTACAAACCGATATCTGTTACCCAGCTTGTTCAAGCTTTTTCCATGAAATCTAAACTTCAACAAGAAGGTTTCATTAACTTCGGCTGGCGTGGTTGGGAAGGAGATTTTCCTACTCCTATAATGGGGGCATGCTCAGCAAATCCGACAATGAATCAGAAAACAATTGCATTTTACAATGAGACAGTAGCACTCTCTGCTAATCGTCTACGTCCTTTAACTAGTTATTTTCATCAAGAAACGAGACCCGACAAGTTTAGAGGAACCTCACTTACAGGAGTGCAAGCCTATATGGGAAATAGCATTCCTGGTTTATCAGGGAGCGTGGTGTTTACCGATTTTGTACGTAGAGAATCTCACCCTCAAGTGAGAGGGGCTTTAGCTTATACCTTCTTAAAACAGTATGGTAAACAAAATGATTATAGTTTGATAGAAACCGATTATGATTTTGGGTCCAAATCAGCCTATTTTGTTAATTTGGGAACGAATTTAGATCAAAGCAGACTATATTTAGGGGTTTATGGCTCTTCGAGAGTAACCGATTATAACCAAGGGTCAGTATTTGAAATCATTCCTTAAAGGATCACTAACTAATTATCATCTTTAATCTTTTAAAAATGAATAAACCAAGTTCAACCCATAACCAGCTATAAAAAAAAGAAGACAAAAAGATGATTCCAGTTGTAAGAAATGAAAAGGAATCATCAACCGCTGGACCTAAAATGGGATAGCGTAAAATAAATAATAGACTCATAATTCCTAACATTAGTAGAGTGGCACCAGCTACAATAATACTGATTCTTTTTTTGAAAAAATAAAAAGCAGCCCCTATGCCAAGTGCTAACAAACCGGTTGTAAAAGGAAAAACCATTAGCTCCGTTGGTTGGAAAATGACTAACAACAATACTGTCAGAAAATAAGTAATTACTCCAAAGGGAAGGGAAAGCATAGAAAATAATAATATAGGTGCAGTGGCAAGCGGGCTTAATAAATATCCTATCCCAGGAAACAGGCCACCAGTTGCCTGTAGAATAGCAGCAACACAAGCTAACGATGAGGCTAAAATGAGCTTCATCGTTTTTCTATGCTTACTGAATGTTCGTTGAGATAAACGAATATCATCAGAAATCGTTTTAAAAAAATACACCTTTCCACCTCATTCTAATTGGTTTATCCGTGACAATACAGTATATTGACCAGTTATTTGAAGTGGAACTATTCAATTGATAATCGCAGCAAGGACAAGTATATTTCATGTTTCTGGAATACTTATAAAACTTAAGAATCATTAGTGAATGGTAAGTTTGGATAATCACTTATATTTATTCATGTTTGTGTTGCGATGAGTACAGGGTAGCTTTTTCACAACAAGGGATACAATCAAAGAGCAAGATTTTATGCATTCATGTATATTTTAGCTCTTTTTCCATTCAATAAAACATACTGCTATATTATATGGTATCACCTATAGTGAATATATGTCTTCGAGAAATGTTTTTATAGTTGACACTTCCAATTTTATCTCTGTTAGATCTTGCTCTTCAATTACTACAATTAAATGATTAATGCTTTCCTGTAGGCTTTCATACTCGTCTTCATCTCCCATTAATTGTATTTTCCATTGATTTTGCTGATATAGCTGTTCTATATCCTTACCAAGTGATTTTAGTTGTTTCCAATCAGGTTCATTAGAAGCTTGTTCAATTGAATTAATCATCTTAGAAAACTCATTTTCCCCAGTAATACTTGAGCAACCACATAAGGGAATAAAAAGAATTAAAGTCAAAATCCATTTTTTAATCATACTAGAATAATCCTCCAATTTTGAATATAAACTCTAGGTTTCCCCAATAATAGAAAAAACATAATAAAACATAATTAACTCTGAAATAGAAACTGGAGGAATTTTTAGTGCCTGATTTTGTACTAATTATTATTCGTTCAATTGTAGCATTTATTTTACTGCTTTTTTTGACTAGAATAATGGGTAAAAAGCAACTATCACAACTTACATTTTTTGATTATGTAGTAGGAATTACAATTGGGTCGATTGCAGCAACAATGTCTGTTGATAAAAATATCCAAATTTCAAATGGAGTTGTTTCCTTAGCAATTTGGGGGCTTTTTCCGATTGTTTTAGGTTTTTTGGGTATGAAGTCGAGAAAGTTTTTAAGATTAACAGATGGTAGACCCTCTATAGTCATTAAAAATGGAGAAGTGTTAGAAGAAAGCATGAAGAAAAATCAACTTGCTATTGATGAGTTAATGATGATATTAAGAGAAAAAGGAGTATTTAAGGTAGATGATATTGAAATGGCAGTATTAGAAACGAATGGGGAACTAAGCGTTATGAAAAAGACAGATCTCGAGCCCATTA
>JAQSXG010000222.1 GCA_029256785.1 Neobacillus sp. | reverse complement strand
TATTCACGGCCGAATTTCCATTCGTCCTCACCCTTAAGTTGGATGAAGGTAAGGTAATAACTCTGCTCGCTTTCTATACCCGCATTTGTCGTTTGTTTCGTTTTCACCTCTACATCAACTAGATATACATCATCCTGTGGTAACCCCATCGTTTTCCCATTGATAAAGTTCTTTTTCCCTGAGGCGTGAACATCAAGGATTTTAACCTTCTTGAGTTCTGGATCCTCTTTCAGTTGCGCTTGAACCTTTTCTTTTGCCACTTTACCAAGGTCTTCTTCCGTAACATCTCCACCTATAAATAGATTAACTACAAAAGATATGGCAAAAACCCAGCCTAAAATTTTTAGAAATCTCATCTTTCTCCCCCCTTAAAAACAAATATAGTATAGTTTACACCTTTTTTTAAGATTATGGTGGTATTCCTACTAATTACTATTTCATAGAGTTAATAAAGGTAATTTGAGGGAAAATAATGCAAAATATTACAAATAATCCACTATCAAATCTCTGATTGAGGTTATATAATTACCTTGTTGGTACTATTTTCATTAGGAGGAAGGAATTTGCGTAGTCGAAAAAGGGTTCATCTTTCAATCGTTCTTGTACTATTATTTTCTTTGCTTAGCCCGTTTGCTAGTTTGAAGACTTCTGCTGCAGCAGGGTTGGATTTACTGGATGTTACGGAGAAACAGGACTCCACTGTTCTTGTTTGGGAAGTGGCGAACAACCAGGGGGATGAACTAATAAACTATCAATTAATCAAGAATGGTGAAGCAGTGGACATTGAGCCCGTTGCGATAAATGAACCAGTTGAAAATAATGTGCAAAGGTATTCTTACGAAGATCAAAATGTCGAAAAAAATACCTTGTATATCTATGAAATCGCTGCCTATCAATCTACAGGAGAAAAAGTAGTGAGTGCGCCGCTGGAACATACTTTTGTTGGACAACAAGAGGATGTTCAAATTAAAAATGTTGATACAACGGAAGCAGATGTGGTTACAACAAATCTCAAAGTGATGACAGATCAAGGGAGTATTCCTAGGAATTTTGAATTTTTCATTAAGGGTGAAAGTGAAGAAGATGCAGAAGATAGCTATTTCAGTTATGGATACATCGATGAGGAAGGATACTTTCTAAGTTTTGATGCTGAAGCTCGTGACATCGAACTTCCTGTGGGAACGTATCGTTTAACTACCTACAATTACTCTACAGATGAAAATATTTCTGCTGAATTTACCATTAAGAGCGGGATGGATTATAAAAAGAACCCCATTGAATTGGTGTTTCCTGCGGATAAACTTATTATCAAGAAGTTTTTGCAAGTGGAAGGAACAACGGAGCAAACTATTTCTATCTGGTGGGAAGATGGTAACGATACCGAAGCGGTAGAAAAATACCTTGTTTATTTAAACGACAAACTTGTTGAAGAAATTACCGATCCATCTACTACGACTTATACCTTTACAGGATTAACGCCTGAAACATTGTATCAGGTAAAAGTAGACTATATTTATATGAATGGAACAAGCGAATCTGTTCATGCTGAATTCTCTACGTCTGCGGAACCAACGGGAGAAGTCGTTACTTTTGCTGATGAAAATCTTGAAAATGCGATCAAAAATCAAATGAAAATCTATCATCGTGATGTATTCACCGATGATATGGAAAAACTGACTTACCTAAATGCTAGTTATTCAGAGATTACAGATTTAACAGGCCTTGAGCATGCTGTAAACCTTGTTGACCTTATGCTTTACGGCAATCAAATTAGTAATCTTTCACCGCTTGTAAACCTGACAAAACTAGTGAATTTAGATTTAGATGAAAATTTACTTACAAGTCTGGATGATTTAGGGAAGTTGGAAAATCTCGAGAGCTTGTTTGTAGCCTTTAACCAAATTGAAGATATTCGTATTCTTAAAGAATTTCCAAAGCTCTATCATGTGACGTTATACGGAAATGAAGGTCTTGATTTTTCGAAAGGTTCCGAGGATTTTAAGTAGTAAAAGAACTTATCAAAGCTGGTATTACGGTTGATTGGTCCTTTGACAGTAATGAAATCATTATTCAGAACGTTACCGAAAATTCGATTGGCTTCGATGTTAGTTTCCCAGTGGTGGGAGATTTCATCCAAACCTATCAAGTGTATCTAGATGGTAATTTAGTTGGGGAGATTCCAAGTGAAGAGAGTTATTTTGAGTTAACGAATCTTAATTCGCTGACAGGGTATGAAATTACTGTCGATGCAGTCGATGCAGATGGTTTTGTTTGGGGAAGTGTTTCTTCTTATATGAGCACACTGCCTGTACCTGCGGGTGAGATTGTTCAGTTTAAGGACCAGGCACTAGAGGAAGCGGTACGTGAGTCTTTGCATATTTACTCACGTGATATATATGAAAGTGATATGGGTATTTTAACTAGCTTGAGTGCTAGCAACTTAGGAATTGAAGCGCTAGACGGATTAGAGTTAGCGGTTAATCTGGAAGAACTATTATTGGATTCAAACTCGATTAGCAATCTTAATCCATTAGCTGGATTAAAGAAGTTACACATTTTATCGGTGAACAATAATAATCTTTCAGACATTTCCGGTTTAGCTAATTTAACCAATCTAGAAATGTTAATGTTAAATGGAAATGAAATAGAAGATATCAGTATTCTATCTCAATTTTCACAGCTTAAGATGTTGTCTTTACAAGGGAATAATATAATCGATATTACTCCATTAGAGGGCTTAGCTATTGAGTTTCTTATCATCGGATATAATGAGATTAAAGATATTTCAAGTTTATTAACTTTGGAAAGCTTACAATCCGTCTTACTCATGAAGAATCGTCTTGATTTATCGGAAGGTTCTGAGGCGATGACTGTGATTGAGACTTTGAAGGCCAATGGGGTCGTAGTTATGTATGAATACCTCGAAATATCAGTTGATCAAATAACCAAGGATTCTATTCAAATTAGTTGGGAGCCTGTTACGGAGGATGGCTACAAAGATTTCCGCTACTACCTAATAGTGGCTGGTGAGGGAGTAGTAATGGATTTAGAGGGGTCTTCCTATACCTTAACGAATCTTAATCCGGATACGGAGTATACGATTGAAATCGTTGGAATGAACGAAGAATTAGAACGTATAATTTACGGAACAACGGTTGTGACTACGGCTGCAGGTGAGGAAGATCCGGGAGATGGTACAGAGGAACCAGGTGAGGTAACCGATCCTGTTGATGAGGATGAAACTCCACCAGTAGTGGAACAACCAGAAAAGGTTCCTACTCCTGATAAAAATGAAGCTCCAAAACCAGGTAGCAGCCTGCCAAACACAGCAACAAACAGCTTTAACCTGTTAGTATTCGGACTTGGTATCGCTATGGTCGGAGTTAGTTTCTTTTTTATCAAACGTAGAAAAGCAGTAAAGTAGACGATCATTTTAAAAAAAGCCCATTGGATTTTTCCAATGGGCTTCGCTTGTTTATTAATTATCTAATTCTAATTGTGCCTTTAATTCACTTTGTACCCGCTGCTGTTCCTCTGCTGATACAATTCCGTAGTAGATGCCATCAATTTTGGTTCCTTGTGATTTAATCTCCATTTGTTGAACCGAATTTCCAACGGATTTATAGTTCTTTTGAAGATCCATCATTTGATCAAAGGTTAAATTGGTTCTGACATTATTACCTAATGCTGAGAAAATCGATGAGAAGTTGGTTAAGCTAGATAGACTTGCGCCTTCTTTAATTACTGCTTGGATAATTTGGCGCTGTCTTGTTTGACGTCCAAAGTCTCCTCGTGGATCTTCGTATCTCATTCTTGAAAAACTTAACGCTTCTTCGCCGTTAAGTGTGATTTCACCAATTGGAAAGTCGTAATCCCCTACGGAAAAATCTAAATCGTTTTGAACGGTTACTCCACCTACTGCATCGACGATTTCCTTAAACCCTTCCATATTGATTTGAACATAGTAATCAATCGGAATATCAAGGAAGTTCTCTACGGTATCCATCGCCATTGGCACACCACCAAAAGCATACGCGTGGTTTATTTTATCATCAAAGCCTTTACCTACAATCTCCGTTCTAGTATCACGAGGAATGCTAAGCATTTTAACGGAATTATTATTTGGATTGACTGTTAAAACGATGATTGTATCTGAACGGCCTTTGTCGCCTTCTCGCTCATCTACACCTAACATTAGAACAGAAAATGGATCTTTCTCTTCTAATTCTACTGGTTCTGTGCGTTTGTCAGACTGTTTGCGATCAACTGGTTCATGCATCGTGTCGACGGCATTAGTCAATGAATTATATACGGTATAGGCGTAAACCCCAACTGCTACTAATATGACAAGAAGGATAATTCCTGTTACTTTTAGCCATTTTCTATTCTTTTTCTGAGCTCTCATAGGTTCTATCCTCCAAAATAATACAATTTCAACTGCTACACTATAGAATAGCAGAATTATTAATCAATGAATATAAAAAAATTATGGTATTTATGATTCATGAGACGTCCTTGTTCTGTAAGAGTATAATTAGGGTTGCCAGATTTTCTATTTAACTAAGGAAGAAGTGGGTAATAAATGAATTTAACGAAACTACACCATATAGCAATTATTTGTTCAAATTATGAAAAATCGAAAGACTTTTATGTCCGAATTCTTGGGCTTACTCCGGTTAGGGAAGTTTTTCGGGAGGAAAGAAACTCCTACAAACTTGATCTTGAAGTAAATGGACAATACCAAGTTGAATTATTTTCGTTCCCCAATCCGCCGGAACGGCCAAGTTACCCTGAAGCAGCGGGTTTAAGGCATTTGGCGTTTGAGGTAAATGATATTGAAGAGGCTATTATACATTTAACCTCAATGAAGGTGGAGGTCGAAGCGATTCGAGTAGATCCGTGGACAGATAAGAAATTTACCTTTTTTGCTGATCCAGATGGCTTACCTATTGAACTGTACGAATGTTGAGGTAACGCTGGGACCTTTTGAAAAAAAAAATTCGACCCTAGTGGCCGAATCAATATATATATAGAAATAAAGGGGAGTTATGGAAAGGAGGCTTGGTTCCTTTTCATGTACCTATCATACCTCGTGATTATGAACAAATTATGAATAAAGGTTTAAGGTTGTATTAATATTTAGCTTTAATCTGACATAAGGGAGGAGATCGAAGGCTTGGTCCACGGATGTCAAGCAGGGGGCAGTTATGTTGCTACATTTTGTTTTTTAAAATGAGCCAGGAGAACCGTCTCCGTGGTCTTTTTGTTGGTGACTGCCATCTTTATTGATAGTAAAATAGAAAGTAAATATTCTAGTTGGAGTCGAGGAGTAGATGATATGTACGCGCCCATGGAGGTTTTGCTTGAGTTGTTAAAAAGTACGAAGCTTGCAGATCGGAAAAAAGCGATTGATGAACTGCATAGCTGGAATGAACAATTAGTAATGGAGGATGCTCTTACCTTACTAGAACTTGCTGGACAAATTTGGCCAATCAGCGACGAAGAATGGGATGATCCTTCGCATGCCTTAGTGAAGGCTGCTTGTGTGTTTATTCACGATGATATGATACCCACACTTGAAAAGAATCTGGTTAAGTACTCTTATCAAACCATCAATTTTGTATTAAGCTTACTAATTATCAATCAATCAGATACAGCTAAAAAACTTTATAAAAAAGTATTTTCTCAGATTTATTTTCAGTCGGACTTTATTCCATCCTATGACGAACGCAATGTCATTTTTGAACATAAGGAGAGCACCCTAACCGCTATTGAAGTTTTAATTGAAAATAACCTGACTCTTCACCCGTGGTATGAATGGTATTATCACTATCTAGTAGTAATAGGGCTCGAGAAACAATACATCACTAGTACAGAAGTTCCAATAGAAAAGGATTTTATTACTGGAAAATTGCAATCCTTCTTTGATCGCTATTTAGAGTATCATCAAGATTACAAACGGACATATGTGTATGAAGCCTGGAAAGTACCCTATTACCAGTTGCGTTTTTATCTGAAAAATTATCTTACTCTGTATAGTACCTATTGTTCGGAAGAAGAGCTCCTGAATCTGCAAAACATCCTTGAATGGAAAGATAATATTATAAGACTAGATTACATCGAGACTTTATGGAAGCGTAACCTAAGTAATCATGCCATTGAACAAACCGTTCAAGAAATTCTTGTTTCCAATGAGGGCACACACCAAGCATATACTATTCTTAAAAAATATAAACCGGAGTTCCTACCGACAGATTCCACCTTCCAAACCTATTTTGTTAAGGAAACGGCAGATTTTTTGTTTTACAACAGTAGCGAGGGGTTTGAAAAGTTTCCAACGGAAGTTGAAATAATGGGAAGCTTTCAAGAAAATGATCAGTTGTACGGTGACAATCTGACTTACTACGTGGTCCGCTTCAAATCCGCAGATAATCAGGGTTGGATGCGAATGCTGATAGGTGCTTACTATACACACAATATTCCTACACCGTGGCATCCTACTGAATTGGAAGATGGATATACAGATTTTCTCCCCTGGGACAGTAAAAACTATGAAGAGCATGTTGAGGATTTCCGGAAATATCTTGTTGGAAAACATGGCGAAGCAAAACAGGATGAGGTTTTTTATCAATCCACACCAACATATGACCGCCATAATAATCTTGTCGTTCTACCCTTTTTATTTTCCTTTGGACTCCTTTGGGCAAGTGATTGGTTTATCATTGGCTTAATTTTCCCGCCAATCTGGATATTGCTCAAGTATTTACATGCAAAAAGGCTGGAGAAAAATATCCTTGTTCAAATTCGCGGATACTATTTGGATTACTTCTATTTTGATGACCCTACCTGTGTAACACTGAACCAAATATCTAAAATTCATTATGAAAAAAGAACCGTTGCAAAACGGGAACGATTCTTTTTTATTCCCTTAAAAACCTGGCATTATATCCTATACGACTATGAAGATAAGGAAATCTACGTCATTCCCGGCAGTTCCCTTATAGAGGATTATTTCATCCCGACCTTACAATCACGAACAGCGCACCTCTCCCAACCTCCAGTATTAACCTGGGAAGATGAGTGACCACGGGTGACCACTGGGACGGTTCTGGTAGCTTTTTTACTATCAAAAATGGACCAGGAAAACCGTCCTCTTGGCACCTTTCAGTGGATTTGAACGCTAATAGATAAGGAGTTACGATAATGCAATGGCTGGACCACGGTTTATCGATTGAAATTTTTCCCCCGAAGGAATTTAATTTTAACGAGTGTTTAGTGTTTCTAGGAAGGTCTGAGCAGGAAATCTTGCATCAAAT
>JAQSXG010000221.1 GCA_029256785.1 Neobacillus sp. | reverse complement strand
GCGTTGTCGATGGAAAACGGCGGCAATATTCTCACCCTTGGCGAAAACTTAGATAAGACAGTGACACAAATCCAAAAAGATCTACCCCTTGGCTTGGAGCTCAGTACTGTTTCCAACCAGCCGAAAGTAGTAAAAGAATCCATCAATGAATTTGTTAAATCCCTGGCAGAAGCGGTGGCAATCGTGCTCATTGTCAGTTTCTTAAGTCTGGGGATGCGCTCCGGTATGGTTGTCGCCTTTTGCATTCCCCTAGTCATTATGGGCACATTTATCTTTATGAAAATGTTTGGCATCGACCTGCACAAAATTTCCCTCGGCGCATTGATTATCGCCCTAGGACTCTTGGTGGACGATGCGATTATCGCCATTGAAATGATGATTGTAAAATTAGAGCAGGGCTGGAGCCGCTTTGACGCCGCCTGCTACGCCTATACCTCCACCGCCACACCCCGCCTGACCGGAGCGCTGATCACCTGCGCGGGCTTTGTGCCGGTCGGCTTCTCCAAAGGCAGCGCTTCCGAATATGTGGGCAGCCTCTTCTCGGTGGTAACCATTGCCTTGTTACTATCATGGGTTGTAGCCGGCATGGTCACACCGCTGTTCGGCTACCACCTGGTAAAAGTCGCCCCAGCCACAACGGGCCACGATATTTACGATACGAAATTTTACCGGAAATTTAAGCAATTATTGAGCTGGTGCCTGGTGCACCGCCGTATGGTCCTGGGAATTACCGCCGCCATGTTTATCGGTTCCCTGCTGCTAATGTCCTCCATTAAAGAAGAATTCTTCCCGCCGTCAACCCGGCCGGAATTGCTGGTGGAACTCCGCCTGCCGCCGGGAGCTTCCCTGAAGGCAACAGAAGAAGAAGCCAAACGGTTCGCAGCGCAGTTTACCCAGGATGACAATGTCGCCAATTTCACCTATTACACCGGCCAGGCGGCGCCGCGCTTCGTGCTTACCGCTTTTCCGCCTGACGCCGACACGAATTTTGCTGAATTTGTCTTTGTCGGCAAAGATCTGAAATCCCGCGAACTCCTGCGGGAGAAAGTGGAAAAACTCTTGGCGACGCAATTTCCTAACGTGCGCGGCAATGTCAAAGTCGTGACCACCGGTCCGTCCGATCCGTATCCGGTCATGCTTCGGGTCAGCGGCTATGACCATGACAAAGTGCGCGCCATTGCCAAACAAGCCCAAGAGAAACTCGCTGCCAATCCCCATTTGGTAGATGTCAACCTGGAGTGGAATGAAAAAAACAAAGTCATGCATTTGGCCATTGATCAGGACAAGGCTCGGATGCTGGGCCTGGACAGCCAAACACTTTCCTCCAGCCTGCAGGCGTTATTGTCCGGCACATCCGTGTCCGAATTTCGCGAGAAAGACAAAACGGTCGGCATTATGTTCCGGGTCGCCGCCCAGGACCGCGACGATCTTGCCCGGATCAAGGATTTAACGATTTATACTGGTAATGGGAAATTCATCCCACTAGATCAAATCGCCAAAATAAGTTATGACGCAGAGGATGGAGGCATTTGGCGGCGAGACTTAAAACCAACGATTACCGTTCAGGCCAATACCATTAAAAGCGTAACGGGAAATGATGCAACGAATGAAGCCTATGACAGCTTAGAAGAATTGCGTGCTTCACTGCCTTTCGGCTACACCATTGAGATTGGCGGTACAACGGAATTAAGCAACAAAGCCACTCGCTGGCTGCTGCAGCCCGTACCGGCCATGATTATCATTATTGTCACGTTACTCATGTTCCAACTGCAAAATATCCCCAAAATGATCCTGACCCTCTTAACTGCGCCGATGGGTATCATCGGTGCCAGCCTAGCCCTCCTGCTGACAGGTCAGGCAATCGGCTTTGTCGTACAATTGGGCCTATTGGCGCTGGCCGGTATCATCATGCGCAACTCGGTCATTCTCATTGATCAGATCGAGCAGCATCTAAAGACGGGTGAACCCCTGTGGGATGCCATTATTAACGCCACCGTCACCCGCTTCCGCCCCATCATGCTGACAGCCGCAGCAGCCATTCTAGGAATGCTCCCCCTGGTATCAAGCATTTTCTGGGGACCAATGGCAGTCGCCATCGCCGGTGGGTTATTTGGCGCAACGATATTAACACTGTTGGTACTGCCGACGATGTATGCGGCCTGGTATAAGGTTGATCCAACTCCTGCTCTTTCCCGGAATACTCCGGCGAATGAACAGCCGTCTCACGTATAACCATACACCTATAATAAACAGCCATAGTGCAACTGGCAACACTATGGCTGCTTAACTATCGGTTTTGAGAAAACGAAAAAGGAAGTGGGGGTTATGCATGCCATCTTACTGTGGTGTTATGATGCATTAAGCGAAATCTTCATGATAGGCCTGATCTGTTTATTCAGCCTAATCTTTCTGGTCTGCATACTATTTGCGTTATGTTTGGCATTTCTAGCTTATACCTCCCGAGATGATCCGCCTATAAAGGAAACCAATCCGAAACCGCGAGGTCGGTCAGCATTTATTAAAAGAATGTATCGCGGCTGGCTAACTACGGAAAAACCGATGCTGCTATGATAGGAAGCCCATTCCAATGCAGGAGCTGATGATATGGAAAAAACTATAGAAAATCGAATCATTGACGCCGCTACCCCCTTATTTTCGGCATACGGATTTGAATATGTGCTCCCCCCTCCCCAAAGAGATGCACTTTAAGATACAAGTTATTTTTACTGTGATTTCTAAAGAAATGGACAATCTATCGAAGAATCGGTGATAGTTTGCCTTAAAAAAGGAGCGTTGTATTGTGCCTAGATTAATCTGCTTGGTAATTGTCATCATTTTTTTGCTGATTTGCCTGCCGGGAAAGTCATATTGCTATGCGGCCGCCTCCCAGCTTGAACTGGAGTGGGACCACTTGACTCCACACGGAAAGAACCGCAATCTTGATACAGTATCACTACATATATTGGAGAAGCTTTCGGAAACCAGAAATAAGTCTATATATCGAGGAATTACAATCACGCGACCACATGGGGACATACTTTGGGAAAACCAGAATAAAAGCAGTTCCGCAGTCGGCATTGGGCCTGTTTACATGCTTCGCTACGGAGAAAGCCACTCCGGCAAGCTATCAATGGCATTCGATATTCGATATTAGCGGCGGCTTTATTATATATGACAAAAGATTTCCGGCCGGAGGAGAATATTATAATTTTATGTGGCGGGCCGGACCCAAATTAATTTACAAAATCGATGTAAACTCTTCCGTAAATGTCGGGTATATACTAATGCATGTTTCCAACGGGTTAAGAACGCATAATCCTGGCTATGATGCTCATGGAGTTTCATTAGATTTTGTGGCTAATTTTTAAGACGTAAATTTCGGCTGCAACCGGCGGGGCACTGGTGAACTGCGAGGTGGCAGGAATTGAAACGTTTTTTGTTGTTATGCCTTGTCGCGTGTATGCTGGCATATCTTCCGGTCACTGGCTATGCCGGGCCAAAAAAAGATTACGAGGAGGCTGAAAACGAAAAAAGGCTTTACGAAAACCTCGTAAAACCCTTGAAATATCAATGGCGACCCCGGCAGGATTCGAACCTGCGACCTTTTGATTCGTAGTCAAGGTTTGACTCCATATTACGTCGTTTCAAAACGCCATAGATATTTGTCACTGCTGGATTTTCATCACGGAGCGTCACAGAACTTTTTAGCGTAGTTGTTGTAAAATTGTTGTCAGAATCTTTTGGCGTCTCAATTTATATATTCCGTTAGAATTTAAAAGTCAATCAATTTAGATTAAGATTATTACCATGGCTCACGTCAATTTAGCTATTCTGTGTACGTACTGAGTGAACTTTCCTGTATCATTACTAAATCTGCTATTACACCACTATTGTGGTGTTTTTTTTAATTAACTGAACGATCACAGTATTTTATTGGGGAATTATAATATAATCTTATATTGATCCCAGGAATTATCTAATAAAAGCTTATCTTGAAAAGGTACTGCCGATGAAGGAATAATCCATTTAACTACAGTACTTTCATTTTTAATATTAGCAGTTACTGTAAGTTCATATGAATATCCACTTCCTGATGATTGAGTTTCAACTGTTTTTCTTAGGTTATCCAAATCAACTTCCACAGGTTCGCTTTCTACCATTGTATTTTTAATTACTCTAAAAAAGCGGGGTTCCAATATATTAAAAGTAGGTAACCCATGAAGTATAACCATTTTATCCATAAGCCATTTTATTGTCATCTTTTTATTAATTTCTGTATTTAGATTACTAATAGCAGTATCAGCACATAAAGAAATGCATTCTGCAAAAGCAACTACGAGATCAAAACTGAATATATCAGTTATATGATTACTTTGCTTATCAATAAAATCAAATTGTAAGTCTCCGTTAACATTTTTTCCCCACTTACCATGAATTATTGCGCTACGATATTTCTCTAGATATATATAAAGAGCAAAAATTTGTTCATAAATATCAGAAAAGCCTACAGGTACATGAAGGGTATTCTTTTCGTTGTTTAAAATATTAATTTTTTGACTAAACCGCCATGGACAATTATTTTTATTTTCAAATATAATCCATTCAATTAACATATCTAAAACTTTATAACTTGCACAAAACAGTAATGGACTCATTTTATTTAACAGTTCCGCTGAATGAAATGCTGCTAAGCTTTCAACTACATGTACTTTTAAAGTAGTACCTTTATCATTCATTTCTATTGTAATAGGCGATACTTGTCCCTTATGAAGTCGAAGCAATTCTGTTGCTTCATTCAGAAGAAATTGCTCATAATCTAATTTTTCTTTTAAAACACTAATTGAAGTCGCATTAAACATTAAAATTCACTTCCTTTATTTATATTTCATTTTTCTCTTTATCATGAACTAAAAAAGCTAATAATCCTTTGGGATCACTGGTAGTATATCCAGAATAATCATTAAAGAAATGGATCTCTTTTTGTAAATGTTGAATATCTGAACCATATTGGGTTATGCGACTTACAGAGAATTTTTAAAGATACCACTATGTCCAGTCAAAAGCAGGATTTGATACTTTTTTCATTATCTAGGTATTTATCACTTAAATACAATGCCTCAGGTAGCCTGTAATATCACTCTACAGAAAACTCAATAAGGTTAAAGCTTCCCGGAATGGGATTTATTTCTTTTTGGGGCTGTTTATATTCAATATGAAGAGGTGGAAGTGAATCTGATACTAGTCCGTATGAATACGGATCATCGTTTATATGTTTTATATTAATATTATGTTTTTGTCTACGTTGTTGTTCTAATAACTCTCGTCGCTTTTTCTCCTCTTCTAATAATTTTGCTTTTCCTTCCTTCGATGCGTTCGAAAGAGTATACTTCATAGTTTCAAGATAAGCTATGACTTCACCAGGCTTTAACAAACGCGGGCTATCTTCTAAATTACCTGATGCCCAATTTTCAAAACTATAAGCTTTGCCTTCTACTGGGTCACTACACCAATGAGGTTCCAAATCTGGCTGCTGGAAAGTAATGAAATGCCGTTCATTTCTCAGAATAGTACTTGGTGCTTCCTTCACTGAAATCAGTCTAAGCTTTTCCATGTCTGGTTTAGAATAAATATCTAATATATCAAACAGCATCCCACAAGCATAATAAACTGAAGAGTTCTCTATATTAGATAAAATTGACAGCGTCTCATGCTGCGATAATCCAGTATGCTTGTTAGGATTTAAATCGAGCTCTGAACGATAATAAGGTAGCTGATAGGTTGTTGGAGTATATTTACTGCGTCTATTTAATAAATCAACACATTTAAACTGAAGAAAATAGCCAATATATAGTTTGTTTACTTTTCTCTCGTTATGACCAATTGCATTCCTAATGTTATTATATAATTCTGAAGTTGAAATGGTTGTAGAAACCCACGCTTGATCAAAACCAACCCATGCTTCTTTATATTGCGAAGGCTTGATAAGCTTTAGTTGCCGCATTCCATGCCTTGTTGTAAAGTAATCTATTAAAGCTGAATGAAAATGCATTTCAATTAACGCCTCTGTAAGGATATCTTTCAAAATTACACCACCAAAGTTCCAAATTTTGTATAAACCTATCTTTTTCTCCCAAGCATCTTATTAGTTAGCTCTTCCACAACGCTTGTCGAAAGTTCAAACCCATCAAAAATTTGATAAAGTGGTTTCGTTGCCATATCCACATACTGATATAAAGCAGACATAGGAGTTGATAATGGCAAATTGACGGTAGATAGAACCATATTTTGGATAGCTGTCCGTTCCCATATATGTCTTGCACGATCAGCCCACGAAGTTAATACTCTATTCTGCAATTGATTCCATCGGAAACAAAATGTTAAATTAGTAGTTTCGACTTCGTAGCCCATAGCTTGTACAAATGCTAACCCCACGGCCAAAGATTCTCCAACTCTCCAAATAGGCAACCCAAAATCTAATACTTTCACAGACTTGTCCAACGGCACTATATCGTCTTCAAGGGCACGGTATAAGTAAAATTGCCCTTGCGGATCAATTCGCCAGAAGTCTATATGATTGGACCAATCACTATTAAGCGATACCATACAAGTTTCCCAAGCGTTATCAAAAACATAAGGATGAGCTGCTTGATCAGTAAATCCTCTACTGTCCAACCAGATTGGCCAGCCTGTATAATTCGGATTACTGGATGACAATAGATTTAGAAATGATTGATTCGCAGAATACTTTTGATCCTGCGAATTGATAATACAGGCAACTTCCCATGATCCGTGTTCAGGAAGTTGCTCAGAATACTTTTCTTTGACCACAACATCAAATCTTTTCTTGCCATTATCTAATAAACCAAGAGCCAACTCCTCATAACTCTCAGACCGAGTTTGTGATGTGTCGACAATATTATTAAATAAAGACTGCCAAACTGTTTTATCTACATTAGAAAGATGCCGTCTAACAAACCTCCCTATATCCGCTTCACGGTTTTCAAAACAAATATAGGTTAATTTCTCCCAATCTTGATAGGTTGCCTCAGATGTGCTCGGTGTTCCGTTTGATTTTAATGTTCTAACGTAGACAGTGTTTTGCTTAATTAACTGCTTATTACCGTTAGGATCTCTTAATTCAGACTTGGTCGAGACTGGCGTGCGTATTCCCTCCTCAATACAAATTACGGGATACTCCCGCCCATCTTTTTCAACAAAACGAATATCGATTTCAAATTGCGGATACGCAAATCTTGAAACAACAGATTGAATGTCATCAAGATTAAAAAGCTCTCGTACATCCTGGATAGGAGTATTATCTACATCAGGCTGCCGGGATTCTTCATCAAAACCAATGAAAAAAAATCCACCATTATTATTTCTCATAGCAATGCATGCTTTAATAATCTTCGAAATTCCTTCTGGTGATTTAGGGTCAATCCATCTCTTGAATTCTATATTTAAACTTTCTGTTTGTCTGTCAACCACTTCTTTTAAATATGCTTCGTCAATCTTCATAAACCCAATTCCTTTCTAAACAGCAAATGGGATCATTGCCAGTTGCTTTCACTTCTAGTCTTTCATATACTGACCCACACACGTAACTACTCAAAAGATTCGGGACCATCGTCCTAAATCCTGTCTAAAAATGGCATAAATATGTTGATTGTGAAAATTTAGGATTATTCGTATAATCGTCCCGTTCTTTTTCTGGCAGGAAAAATTCATAAGTAATTAATGCCTCATACGGCTTTTCAATCTTGGTAAGCCAAGTTGATACTGTAACTAAGTCATCAGAATAATCTTCTTCATTTTCTGATTCAACGAGTTTTGCTGTTATAGTAATCTTAGGTGGATTAGTCTTTATCTCGTCAATTGACAGATTCTTATTAAAATCATGTATACATAAACGTTTATTCTTTTCACTATCAAATAATAACTCCAAGCCTTTAATGACGGTAGTTTTTCCAGAATTGTTGTGACCTATTATTACATTAGTTCCTTCAGTAAACAGTATCTTAGTTGGATTCTTAAAACCTCTAAAATTAGTCAATGTTAGCTCTGAAATATACATTTAATCCCCCAGCAAATTAAATATTATAGTCACTTTAACATCGGTTCAGAAAACAGTACAATTTTGAAAAATTTATAGTTAAGGGTACTTTCTCTTTACAAAATAGTACTTCCTGCTAAAATATACCATCAATGCTCTTTTTCTTAAAATACTTGAGTTACTTTCCGCGCAGTTCGCGGCGCCCTTGCTGCCGGCAGGCCCGCTCGCACGGGGCGCGGCGGCGCGGGTTTGGCCGTCGTGGCCGGTGCCCTCTCCTGCCTGGCAGCTTACTGCAACCAAAACAGGCTTACGATGTGCGGCCACACGGTTTTCGTGGCTGCTCATGGTAAGCCATCTTATTTGGTACTCAGTCATGCGATGCCGACTTCCCCCTCCCGTTTGTTCGCCGGGAGGGGGGCAGAGGGTGGGTTCCCTAAAGCGGAGCCGGGCCGTCTGGTGCCGCCGTCTTACTGCCTCTAAGCTAGTGAAGGGCCCTGCCGTGGCCGCGTACCCCCCAATTTGTTCGGCCGCTCCTTAGCGGGGGGGTTTGGGGGGTAGTCCTTCCCGCAGGGCGCCCGGAGTCCTCCCTTCCCCCCGAACTTCAATCGCGGCCCACAGCTTGGACGGCAGCGTCAGTCAGGAGGGATGGGGGGCTCGGGGGGAAGGGAGGACGGAGAGTGGACACATGATTTTGGTGTCCACGGGGCGGGACGGGCGCGGCCGCGGCAGGGAACGAACGGTTGCTACCTCCCGGCCAGGCGAGTGGCGGCAGGTGGCCCGGTGGAGCGGTTGGTTTCCCCGCTGGCCCAGTGAATTGATGCTTTGTTTTCGTTCCCGGCGGCCGGCGGGACGCCCGGCTGGGTCGTCCGGTAGTTTTGCGGGCGGTCCGGCCGGAGTGTCCTGCCGGGGCCCCGCGCAGCGTGCGGGGCCAACCGGCGTACCCCGTTCCCCTGGCAGTCCGGGTGCGAGCGTCAGGGAGTACTCCGGTCTGCCTCCCCTGCCCAGACTATGAACAGCCGTCCGGCAGGATACGACTCTAAGCGCAGCGGTGGCTGAACGGGAGCGGATGAGGAGAGTGCAGCGACAGCGAAACGCCGCAAGGAGCGGACGTCCAGCCATAGAGTGGTATCCGTTGCAGAAGGCACAGAGCGGAGCAACCCGATCAATGAGGCTCGAAAAAGCGGTTTTCTTTTTCGTTAGCCGAATTATGCAGAGCTGACGGCAAGCGGAAGACGCGTCAGCGGCTGCAGCGCCGCCCGCGGGGATGCGGAGCGGGCCCCTTATTCTGCTGTCGAACGTGACTACAACTGCAGTCTGCAGTATTAAGTAATAACAACAATCCCTCATTCCGAAAATATCCTTCTTGAATGAGGGACTGCGCTTTCATTATTCACATAGTGTTCTTGCAAATAAGGCTCTCCATCTTATCTTTAAATCCGACTCACTCGCCGAACAGTTGCGTGAGTCTAACGCCCATTTCAAAAGCTTCAGCGATTCTGCTAACCCTAAAATTCGCTCCAGCAATATTTCATTAATCCTGGAAGAATGATCGAATCCCATATTTTTCATCCGTTCTTCATCCACACCCAGCGTATAAATGAAACCAGTCGGTATTTTCTTTTTAAAAAGTGTGGAATAGTTTTTACGTATACCAGATAGGGAAATAGTAGCCGTTCCATGAACGATCTCATTTCACCGCTAACCGAGCCCAAATAGATGGGATAACCCAATAGGATGGCATCAGCTCCTCAATTTTTTTGAGAATGGGTGTTAAATCATCGTTGACAGCACATTTACCATGACTTTTCCCGTCTTTTAATTTACAGCCGAAACAACTTATGCATCCTTTATAATTGAACTCATAAAGATGGATAAGTTCTGTTGCGGCTCCTTGTGAAGCACCTCCTTCCAGCCGTGATTCACATAGTAGCCGTATTCCAGTTCTTTTTTGGACTACCGTTAAATGCAAGTACTTTCATATCCCCTAACATCTTCTTTGCAGCAACTGTCAGGCGAAGCAACACTTCATCTTTTTTAACAACTGTTACCTTCTCCCAATTCTTCCACAAATCCTGTAACTATTGTAGTTCCGCTGTCCCTGACACCATTCCGCACATTAGATGGTTATACTTTATGATTGCTAACCACCACTGTTTAGTCGGTTTCTTATGAACTCGATTGTCTGCTCCAAGTTAGCTACATCTTGCAAATTATTCACCTTATTTTTTCGCCGATAATAACTAAACAGTTTAGCACCATCCAATTTTCCATCTGAAATAATTCCGCATTTAATGAATCAAGCATCCAATAATATCGAGGAAAAATATGAAAATGGAAGTGTAGAGTCTCTTCTGCCAAGTGTAAAATATATACTTTTTCAACATCAGGTATTTGCTGAAGAATGGCCACAACTTCTTTTAAGATCATAGCGATGTTCACTATTTCAGCCTGTGTTAAATCTTGATATGCCGTGACATGCCGGATTGGAGAAAGAATTAAATATCCAGGTATATTGACATCAATACAATGATGAATAACAACTTCATTATCCTTAAAAAATACCCCTCCAGGGGGCATTTTATTGCCTTCGACGATTCTACATGTAAGACACATTGGTAACTCTCCTTTCTCCAGTACCCGGATAGTTACTGCCCCTTATCCCGTTCTCCCAGTCTGACAGCAGAATAGCATATTGCTTTACGTCCCAATACCGGCCTTTTGCAAACATTTTTTCACGAGCAATCCCTTCAAAGCTCATGCCGACTTTTTGCATGACTCTACCTGATTTGAACACGATTCAATTGAATATCGTTAAAAGCAAATTGCAATATCCTGTTTACCGCTTCCGGCATAATACCTTTACCCCAGTAAGAACGTCTCAGAACATATCCCAATTCTGCCCATCGATTTTTTTTATCAAAATAGACAAAACCCAAGACGCCAATAAGTTTCCCTGTCTCTTTCAAGATAATGCCCCAGTCCCCGGCATCGTCTTTTGTATATCTGTCCAACGTAAATTTTATAAACTGACGGGAATCTTCTATATTATTATGAGTATCCCATGTCATAAATTTCGTTACTTCATTATCCATGGCATATGCGAAAATATCCTCCGCATCTTCCGGTATCAGTTTTCTTAATAGTAATCGCTTAGTCTCAAACTGCGGCGTATTGCGAAAAAAAGGTTCACACATAGCCTCACTCCCCTCCGCCTTGTGAATCAGACAATACCCAAATTTCTTGTCCACCAAAAAACCGGTAACCGACACCGGCTATTCTTTTTGCAGCCATACAGCCCGCAGGTCCAGTCCGCTCACGATCACATCATACATATTAAATTGTCCCTTCCTTCAAGAACTCCAGGACTTTCTTTTTTCCGTTAACAACAGTTAATCAGGAAAGAGCGTTTATACACATCAAATATGCCAAAATAAGCTTGTGAGGATTTGTCGGCGAAGAACTCAGCTGCGGTTGAAATAGAGTAGCTATAAAAAATTTATTTTGGGGTAACTCAAGTATTCTTGCCTCACCCTTTTCATCTGTGCCGACAACCTTAAAACCATGTTCATCGATCAGTTTTTGATAATCAGGATTAAGCCCAAAGCTACAATTATAACGTTCTTCAACTTCTGTTTTGTCATAATACTTGAAAGTCTTTGAGTTTTTCTTTATAAAAATTTTACGTGTTTCTCCCACCAAAGAACATGATAGCGCAGTAATAAATAAGTTCGAGGTATCGGGGCTATATTCCGCATGCTGCGCACCATTTATTTCCAATTGATTCTGAGCATACTCAATAACCGCATGTTGAAATCCGCCACATGTTCCAATAAAAGGATAGTCTTTTTCTCTGGCAAATCGAATGGCATTGATTGCTCCTTTCATATTCCTATAAGGACTTCCTGGCGCACACCACAGTCCGTCGAAACTGCTCATCCTTTTATCTATATCGCCTTCCAGCGATTCGGTCGACAGCCATTGTATGTCTAGTTTAATTCCCAAATAATCGGCACAATGATGTAATGCCTCATTTGTCGCTTTGTGTGATGCCCGTTCCCCATCAAAATCGCCAATTACTCCTATTTTAATTAAACTACTCACATCTCATCCCTCCAATGCTTTTCAAATGCCTGTCACCGTTCTTTTTGGCGTGACCACTCCCGAATTATAATTAGGGCTTGCAATCCAAACCCCATTTTTTTACGCAATACAAATAATTGACTTATTATGTTCCCTTACAAAAATGCTTATAATTTGGCAAAAAGAACCCTGAGCTTATGCTCCAGGTTTATCACCAAAAATTGTAAAGAAATTACACACTCTGCAGTCTCCTTCAGGCGAGCAAAGATTCGAGCAAGTCCGTATTTTCTCTTGCCTTCTCCAAACTTGCCTTCCGTTGCGTTGCGCTCCCGGGCATCTTGTCGTTCTATTTTCTTTTCTGCTTTTTTGAGCAAGGTGTTGGCCGTCGGCCGCCCCAATCGGGGTCCACTAAGGCGAATTCCACGCTCTTTGCAGTAAGCTAGGTTATCTCCTGGTTAGGCTTGGGCTTGGCATCACTGGTTGCAGTTGCCAATGACGGACTATTTCCGCCGTTGCCATGTGCATCATGGTCATCGTTATCATTATGCTCTTTTTCAGCGGCAGCCTCTTGGGCTGCTTGAGCCACGGTTTCAGCCTGCAGGTATTCTTTTTCAATTTCATCCCAAGGAATAACTTTGGCCAAACGAACCCAGTGATTGGCAGCACTGAGGCTGCCGGAAAAAGGTAAGATAAAATCTTCAATTGTCATTTGCAGGCTTGGTTTTCATTACTGGATTGTGTTGACTTTTCTATATGCTGGGAAATAGCGGTTACTATTTCCGGCCATGCCCCTGTGGGGAGATCATGCCCCATGCCGTCAATGATCAATAAATTTGCCCCAGGAATTACGCGAGCTGTATCTTTCCCCGCTTCGACGGGGATCAGCGGATCACCGGACCCGTGTAT
The DNA here is from genome assembly GCA_029256785.1 of Neobacillus sp. Taxonomy (GTDB): domain Bacteria; phylum Bacillota; class Bacilli; order Bacillales; family Cytobacillaceae; genus Neobacillus. The sequence continues at coordinate 3,222 of JAQSXG010000221.1, read as the reverse complement.
GATGAGTGTTGGGGCTTTAACGGCTGAAAGTGCTGCTGTTCTATCGCCACGGGAAAGAATCGCCATATTTTGACGCGCCATTCCCTGTGGGTAATATGAACGGTCATAGCTCTTCGCCAGGTATGTCCGAGCTCTTCTTTCCTCAAAGGGAAAACCGGGACTCCAAATCTTTCGCCATACATTCATATTGTGTTCAATATATGCTGTGCGCTCCGTCGGCGGCGGTGCGACAACAGCGGCTATCGCGTCCGGCTTTCCCTGCGGAAGATGGGGATTCCCCGTGTTTGACATGATGGAAGTCAGACTCAGAACGCGCTGTGGATGCCGATAAGCAACAACTTGGGCTATCATACCGCCCATCGAAGCGCCGCAGATATGTGCTTTTTCAATGTGCAAAGCATCCAGTAACCCCACACAGTCGTCTGCCATATCGTCCAGGGAATATGTCGCTGCAACATCCTTGCCTTCCATAGCGGCTTTGATTGCAGCCATAATATCCGGGACTCCGGCTTCATCAAATTTTGTTGAAAGGCCAGCATCGCGATTGTCAAAGCGAATAACAAAAAGCCCCGTTTTGGCTAATAGCTTGCAGAACTCGGCATCCCAAAAGAGCAGCTGGGTACCATTGCCGGCGATTAATAGTAAGGCCGAAGAAGACCTATCGCCGAAAGTATCATACTCAATTTGAATTCCATTGGCCGTCACATTAGGCATTGTTTTCTCCTCCTAATCATTCTCCAATTTGGCGCTTTTTTCGCCTTTATTCAAAAAAACTCATACCGTACATATTCATGCTCACATGGAGGGCCGGCGGCTATATATAGGACCCCATCGGCTGGAACCATGATAAACGAAGCAAGTGTTGTCGATGATATTGGGGCAGCAGGATCAATATGGCGGCATATTGCATTGGGGTGGTGATCGTGATCGGACAGGATTTTCATAACTGTTTCAATATTGATGTGACCATAATGCTGGTTCATGAAACTGCGCATTCTATCTAGACGATGGTAGCTGTCGGGCTGTAATTGGGGTGCCGTGTCCACTCCCTTGAAACGTTCTGTAAGGTAGTGATTGGAGTGTAACAACATATCCCTTTCCGGATGTAGAAGTTCAAAATCATTATGAATACTCTCGATACCGGACATATGCCCGTTTGCATCGGCTAAATGATAGTAGCCAAGACCACGGGCGACTTGTTTAAGAATATCCATGGCATCGTGGATATTTTTTTCTCTCATCACTCGGGGAAGGTAACAGCCAACCGGAATAGTAAATGAGTAATCTTGACCTATAGTCGCATTTCCGCACATACCGATTCCAGCGGATGAAAATGTGAATTCACTGGAATTTGAAAAGCTTAATATGAATTGTACGAGGCCGTTGGCATGATGAATTTTCAATAAATCGATCGGCGTTTCAGGGAAAAAATCTATGTTTTGCCCGAGGATCGTTTTACCATCTTGAGTTGCTTTTCCTGTTGCCGCAAAGGAAGTGATAGACCTGAAAAATCATTGTATTTTAACACAAGCTCATTAAAGCACTTCTGAATAAATATTTCGGCGAAACTAAGTCCGGTAGCGTCAGCCTGCCCCCGCATTATTTCAACCAAATATGGATCAAACTCCTGAACTACAGGGAGAAGCTTCATAGCCTGAGAGACAACCTCTTGCTTTAAGGCTTGGAAAAAAGACGTCATACTATTACCAATGTTCTCGGAAATTTTTAAAATGCTATCTTTACAACCCTCCCCCCACTGACGACCAATTTCATAAGGAGTGCCGCTGCATTCAATAAGTTTAAACTCTTTAGCATTCTTCAATAAGTTTTCTCCTCTTTTTCGCTAAAAAATCAGTATGGCTCACTGGAGCCGTGAATTGTATCTACCATGTTTAAGTCCCTTTATCCCCGTCTTACCGTTTCCGGCGTTCCATTAGAATATCGTAAAACATCTTCTTCTCAGTAATTGCTTTCATTATGCCAGGCTTATCCTGTTCCGTAGCTATTTGCAATTGTTCTTCTAACTTAGTGATTTCTTTACGCAATTCCATTTCTGGCGGAAGCGATCCGGAGTTTCTTAATACCAAAAATGCTGCCCGTTGCTCCGGGGGAACAAATCGCAGATCGGCAAGTTGTTGAGCTTTTCCCTTACCGGGTAAGTCATCAAAAGCCCCCTGGTCAATTGCCTTTTTAATGTTTCGCTCTATTATCCTGCTCATCCCGTCCATCGTTCCTATTGCCTCCTTTGGCTTAATCCAAAGCCACCACGCTACCTAGCTGCTAACGTCATAGAAGAATTACACGGTCTTTCTCCCTTCATCGGTAACGATCTGGCCTTCTTGAATAGTCTTCATAACAGCTGGCACGGTTGTGTTTAGCCCTGGCCTATACTTGTTCCTGTTAAGGTAATTCCCAGACCAATTTTTATTGGTCATCTTGCTTTACCAATAGACTATCAACATACTTTTTAACTTCTCGTATATACACTTCATCCTGAATAAATTTTTGTTCTAACACTGCTTCTGTTTCTGGCGTCAGTTTTCTATCAATAGCAATTTCCCTGCCTGCGGTTTCCAAAGTCTTCAGATAGTTAGAGATAACCATGCCCAGTTCATTTTCCCGGACACTCAAAAGCGCCCCCTGGGGAACATATATTTCACCAATTATCTGTGCATTGAGATTCCGTGCATGCCGTTTAAGCCAATGGGAAATTACCTGGAATTGTGATCTTTCCGGAAAACCACAATTCGCCATCATGACTAACTGCGGGGCCGCCTTTGTGGTTAAATGGCGACATTCTCCTTCCCTATCTTTTCCCCAATAGGGGCTGGCTGTTACCATGAGTCGATCTATAAAAGTCTTTAGTAAGCTGGAAATATTATCAAAATAAAGCGGTGTCGCCAAAACACGAACATCTGCATCTTCGGTGAGCGATATAATTTCCGCCATATCATCCCGGATGACACATTTCCCTGGGGTTTTAAACCAGCAGGCCTTACACGCCGTACAATATTTAATTTCTTTTTCCGCTAAGAAAACAGTTACAGTTTCTGCTCCGGCTTCCTTCGCTCCCTTTAAAAAAGCAGAAACCATACTATTCGTATTGCCATTTCTACCGCGATGGCTGCCGTTAATCACGGCAATTTTCATTGAATCACACTTCTTTCATTCTGTTTTATTGTCGCCTTATTTCAACCGGGGAAATAAATTTACCGCATTATC
>JAQSXG010000220.1 GCA_029256785.1 Neobacillus sp. | reverse complement strand
TCGGTGATTCACTCACATTAGTAAGGACCTGTTCAATTTCAGGAATATGCTGATGCTCCCCTAGCTTCTAGGCCTTAAGATTTTCATTAATTTCTGCATAATGTGCTGTTAGTGAAAGACCCCTTCCAGCTCCTGAAACACCAGATTTTGCGTCAATAATAATTGATCTTTCATCAACTATGTTTGCTCTAAGTGCTGGTATGAGTCCAAGCGTTGTTGCAGTTGGGTAGCATCCTGGATTAGCGATTAATGATGCATTTTTTATATTATCTGAATAGATTTCACTTAAACCATAGATTGCCTGGCTAAGATGATTCTCACTTGGTGATGGATGTTTATACCATGATTCGTATTGATTGGCAGACTTTAAACGAAAATCTCCTGAAAGGTCTATACATTTTATTCCTTTATCCAACAAGTCTGGAACAAGCCTGCTACTAACACCTGATGGAGTGGCTAGAAATACAATATCGTTTTCTTTATTTATTCTCTCAGCATCAAATGTTTCCAGAGGTTGAGTCACAATGTCGGTTAAGTGAGGATAACTTTCACTAAAATTAGTACCTGCCTGAGAATTGGAGATGACCGTACCAACATTAAGAAAAGGATGCTTTTGAATCAGTCTTATAAGTTCAATTGCACCGTAACCCGTTCCACCGATAATCGCTGCTTTCATTTCTTCATCTCCCGACTCACATAATGCATTATTATACATATTAACAAATAATTATTCAACCAATTATAAGCCTATTTTTCAGTTTTTAGTGAAAATTTATACGAATAAAACTGAAAACGTTTACAAAATTGCAAGTGATATTATACACCATATATACATATCGGTGCCTGTCACCACAGAAAGACATTTGCCCATTTTGTGCGTCTCCAGTGGACAGTGTTGTGTTTTGTGGTAGGATTATCTTAGTGTTCTTTGACACTCTAATACTATTTGATTGGATTTGAGGTTATTATGGGTTTACGGAAGAGGTTGCTGGTTGGTGCGGGTGTGTTGTTCGTTCTTTTGCTTATTTATTTTGCTTTTCTCCATATGAAAATAAGTGAGCATCGTACTATTGATGTTTCAAATAATGCAGAGTTTATTATAATTCTTGGTGCACGTGTTAAGGGGACGGTCCCTTCTTTAGCCTTGCAATACCGGATAGATACCGCGGCTGATTACATGAAACTCAACCCTAACACGATTGCAATTGCTTCAGGTGGAAAGGGTAACGGTGAGGATATTAGTGAAGCTGAAGCGATAAAGATTGGTTTGCTAGAGTACGGAATCAATGAGACGAGAATTATACTCGAGGATAAATCAACTTCGACTGTTGAGAACATCAGATTCTCACAAAAGCTGATTCCTAATAATCTTAAAACCGGTTTGCTCGTAACGAATGATTTCCACATCTATCGAGCAAAATTAATTGCTAAAAATGAGGGTATACAGGTAGAAGGTCTACCTGCAAAGACTCCGACTGTCGCCATACCTAAATCCTATCTTCGCGAATACCTAGCGATAACAAAATACTATTTATTTAATTCCCTATAAACGTTCAAAAACCGACTATAGATAAAATCTAAGTCGGTTTTTATTATTTTTCCTTTTTCCTGCTGAATATTTGGTATCTGTCCCTGCCATACTTTTTTGCCTCATAAAGGGCAATATCGGCTTGTTTAAGCAAAACCTTTTCCTCTTGTTTGTAATCAGAATAGAAACTTATCCCTATACTTGTAGTAATACTAGCGGAATAACTACCCACATTCATTTCACAGCGCACAGACTGTAGAATCCTGTCTGCGACTTCCACTGTATTATTTTCATCAGTTAAATCCGGCAAGAGAATGACAAATTCATCTCCGCCCACTCTTGCAAATGTATCATCTTTTCGCAAAGCACTTTTTACACGCTTGGAAAATTCCTTCAACACTTTATCACCGATATCATGGCCCATTGTATCATTAATTTCTTTAAACTTATCAATATCCAGGGTAAAGACAGCTAGAAGTCTCTTTGTAAGATTGGCTCTATTCATTTCTTCCTTAATTCTCTCTGAAAAGTAAATCCTATTAGGGAGCCCTGTTAACGGATCATGAAGGGCAAGCTGCTTTAATTTTTCCTCATACTGCTTTCTTTCTGTGATATCCTTATAGACAACCACACCTCCATCCCATTCTCCGTTATGATTATAAATAGGAGAATAAGAAGCAAGGAAATTTATTATCTTTCCACCCTTTGTTATCCGTTTTACCTCGTGGGAAGGAATTGCATCGCCGTTTTTTACTTTTTCCAAAATACCCTTTAAATCTTCCTTACTATCTTCAGGAATAATACTGATACTTGGGTTAGATAATATTTCCTCTTCTGTCCATCCCAATAAGGTTTCAAAGGATTTGTTTACTGAGACAAAATTCTCATTTTTATCAAACGTATACATTGCCTCTGCCACACTGTTCCAAACTAGTTCGAACCGGTCATTTATCCTTTTTAACTCAATTTCCTTCTGTTTTCGATCGGTTATATCACGAACGATAGCTAACAAATGTGTGCATATTCCATCCTGATTACATACAGGGGTTATCGTAGATTCCCAGTAAACAAACTGATCTGATGTACAGTTTTTGTGCAAGTGGATTAATGATTGAGGCAGCACAATCATTTCTTCATACGTGATTGGTTTTTTCTTCTCCATGGCTTCATTGTATTTTGTTTCTATTATCCTATAAGCCTCATTTGGTAAAACTTCATCCATGGGTTTCCCAATGGCCGATTCTGAAAGCCCCCATAAATCCATTCCTGGCTTATTTGCCAGAACATAACTAAATCTATTTTCATTTATCACTTTTGTTAGGAAAACCAAGTCATTTATGTTATTAAATAACTCAAAAAATAAATCCATTCTATTCAGTTCATTAATATTAAATTTATCGGTCATTTTTACTCGCCTTTCCGATATTATGAGTTCGGTAATCTCTATTTCCAGCCATTTGATTCTACACCTGTCTCTTTATTATCGTTCCCATTATAGCAACAAGATTATCCTTTAAAAAGCGCTTTGCACTAACTCCTCCTTTGTATAATAAAAAAACTCACCCAACAGTTAAAATCCTTGGGTGAGTTCTTTACTAATTTTTCATTCCTGTATAAATATTAATCGCATCTCTTAAAAATTCTGCCGTCCCAGGCTGCTCCTTGTCATAATAGGCAGTAAATCTTTCATCATCGACATACATTTGCGCTAGCCCTGCATGTGCTTCTTTACTATATTCACTCCAGTAATAGGTCAGCCACTGCTTATGCAAATCTGCCGCTTTCTGAGCAACGTCACTTGCAGGATCGCCTGTCTTGAAAGCCTCTGCTAAGGTATTGTGTAGCTCTTCCGCTAGGGCAGTAACCTCTTCATGCTGCTGCTCAGTCATATTCATGACTTTTGCATTAGACTTTTCAACCTTTTCCTTACCATATTTTTCACGAATTTCTTTCCCATATTTCTTCTCATTGTCATCAACCATTTTCTTCTTAAAGCCTTCAAACTTTTCTTTATTTGACATGTTCCTCTTCCCTTCTTTCATTGCAATGGTTTTATCTACATTGGTAATTAATTTCTCTAATTGTTCCTTTTTTTCGAGGAGTTTTTCACGATGCTCCCTTAGTGCTTTTGCTCCGTCAAACGATGGTGCCGTTACAATCTTCTTGATGCTATCTAAATCAACACCTAATTCTCTGTAGAATAAGATTTGCTGCAAGAGATCTACTTCCGCTTGACCATAAATCCGATAACCTGATGAATTGATTCTTGCCGGCTTAAGAATTCCAATTTCATCATAATATCGTAGGGTTCTTGTGCTAACCCCTGCGAGACTACCTAGCTTCTGGACGGTATATTCCATACGTTCACCTCCTCATAACCATACGATACACCTTTACGCAACGTTAATGTCAATCACTAGTTTGCCTATTTTTTATGAAAAAAAAAAGCCTGATTACGAGTGTATGATTTACACGCGAAGTCAGGCTTGTAATCTTTTAGTTTATTTCCGTTAAAGCAACCTTCTGATAGGCTTTAAAGAAGGAATCACAAAATGCATCCCATTCAACTGCTGCCTCCATTGAAGCCTCAGTTACTTCTCCTAGTACCGGTCTTTGTAGCAAATCCTCGAGTTGCTCAGAGAATTGGTTAATGTTCTCCTGTGATGCCCCTTGTAACACATGAGCAACGAATTCCGAAGGCGTATACCATTCGGACACTCTTTGCAGATCCCGATAGATTTGGGTTAATAAGAGATTACGAGGTCCTTCCCACTGCTCATTAACAACGACATCACGAAAAATCCGCGGCAGGGATGAGAATTCTTCCATTACCCCATGACCAGCAAAAACAGAAATAGCTTCCCTTAACACTTCCGCCCCTTCATTGGTCGCACAAATCTTTTGTAATAATACAAGTTCTCGGAGGTTAAATAACTGTTTTCTAACCTCCAAAGGATGATCTGATTTTAGTCCAGGGTTAAGCGGCTTTTCCAAGCGCAAGAACAGGTCATAAATTTTGAAGGCACCAGCAGTCGTCCGTTGTGCTGCATCTTCAATTTTTTTTAGTTTACTAGCTGCAAGTGGATAATTATTGATCTTTTTACCAAAGGCTGTTCTGAAGTCACTGTAAAGTGCAGCTTCTCTTGATGCCCTTAGCATAAATCCAGCACAAGCAATACCAATCTCTAGCCGTGACAGAGTAAGGACAATTCCAACTGCTACTGCAATCCCCTTATCTCGTGGCCCAATTGGGTATGCGAGTGCTCCATTATAAAGAATTTCCGCAGTAGGTAGTTCAGCCGTACCCAACTTCCATTTGATTCGATTGATTTGATACCCATTACGAACTTCTTTTTCTTTACCACCTGGGAGCCATGCAGGAACAATAAAGGTAGACACCTTGTCAGACCCTGAGACTTTTGCCGTAACAACTGAATAATCAGCATGTGCAGCAGAACAGAAGAATTTATTACCGTATATACGATAATTCTTACCGTCTGGAACTGCCTCTAGCACATTCTTAGGCAAATCAGACCCACCTTGAATTTCAGACATAAACTGTGCGCCAATGGCAAATTCGCCATTTACCCCTTCTTTTGTATGTAAAAGAATCTCTTGAAGTTCAGGATATTCTGGATTTTGAAATTCATCCAACAAGGCTACTAATCCATGGGTACAGGTTAAAGGACAGGTGACGCCGCCCTCACCAATTTGATGAGTTAACATTCGTTTAACAAAGCTTTCCCAAGGTGGCATTTTACTAGAAAAGAGTCCTTCACCAAATACTTCTTTCTCTAGCTGATGTACTTCCATGGGACGGACAATACGGTCAATTCGGTGATTAAAGGCATCATAATGGAGCATGTAAGGTCGGACCTCTGGCCTAGCGATTCGTTCAGCAAGCTGATTCCAATTTGATGAGACAACAGGTGAAAAGGCTAAAATTCTTTCATGTGTCTTTTCATACTCAGTACCTGTAAACTTTTTTACTACCTTTTGTAGAAATGGCTCATCACGATACCAATCAAGCTCCTCACGTTTCAAAACAAACTCATTAAAACTATACGTATTTTCCCCGCGCTTTCCAGTTGCCTGCGATACTAAATTCATCAAACCCTCACTCCTCTCACTCACTAATAATCATAATATTCAGTATAATTATACCATAATCCAACAAAAAAAATAGAAACAGGAAATACAATCCCATTTCTAGTGGCGGAGTGTCCGTCTGAGGCGGACACTGTCCACGCGTGGTGACAGGCACCACTGTTGGCACCACTGTTGGCACCACTGTTGGTACTACTATAGTTATTTAAACCAACCCTTTTCTTTGGATTGAGTGATGGCTTCGATTCGGTTTTTGACGTCTAGTTTGTCTAGGATGGCTGAGATGTAGTTGCGGACAGTACCGGTTTTGATTCTGAGTTGATCGGCGATTTCTTGTGTGTTTTTCCCATCTGCAACGAGCTCTAATACTTCTTTTTCTCTATCGGTAAGAGGATTTTCTTCCCCATAAACATCATCCATAAGTTCTGGTGCATAGACTCGTTTCCCCTCCATAACACTGCGGATTGAGCTAGCAAGCTCCTCACTTGGACTGTCCTTTAACAAATAGCCTTTTACTCCTGCTTTTAGCGCACGTTGGAAATAACCGGTACGAGCAAATGTAGTTAAAATGATGACTTTGCAGTCTAACCCTTTTAGTTCCTCAGCTGCCTCTAGTCCCGTCTTCCCAGGCATTTCAATATCCATCATACAAACATCCGGTTTATACTTTCGAACCAAGTCTACTGCCTCTGCTCCATTTGAAGCCTTCCCTACCACTTCCATATCCTCTTCTAGGTCTAATAGTGAACCAAAAGCCCCCAATAACATTTGCTGATCTTCAGCAATGACGATTCTAATCATTCACATTCTCTCCTTATCGCTAGGCTTAACATCATTCGGAACTCGGATAATTAAGGTTGTACCCTCATTTGTTACCAGCTCCAGATTTCCGTTTATAAACTCAAGCCGTTCTTTCATACCTAATAACCCATGTCCCTTTGCTAGACTCTCATCCTTCCCTTTGAAGACACCATTATCCGTAATCGTCATAACCGTCTCCTTCCAAGATTGATGTATGGAAACTGAACAAGTTGTAGCACCACTATGTTTAACAATATTAGTAATTGCTTCTTTCAAGCACATGCTAAGGATATTTTCTACTAGTAATGAAACATCCTTTAGTGTAACTTCAGGTTCATTAACAAGGGTAATCTGCGCTGCTTTGATCATTTTTTTCACCTGTACCATTTCATCCTTCAAGCGTATTCCACGCATAGATGAAACCATTTTTCTAACTTCACTCAACGCTGTTCTTGCCGTCTGTTGTACATCCTTTAATTCACTACGTGCTTGATCAGGGTCCTTTGTAATTAATTTCCTAGCCAAATCACTTTTCAATCCAATAAGGGATAGTTTTTGTCCCAACGTATCATGAAGATCACGAGCAATTCGCTGTCTCTCCTCCAGTTTGATCAACTCTGATATCCGCTTATTTGCATCTTCTAGTTTTTCTTCAAGCTGCCCCATCTCTTTTTTATTTCGAATATTGAATGGAAGTAAAATAACACCAATCCAAGTAATAATAACGAATGGTAATTGTTTTAAGAATAATGGGTCCTGCTGTACAATGCTAAAATTTATCGATGCAGAGGTACTAATTAAATGGATAAAATAAAGGGTTAAAAAGGTTACCCTCTCTTTAATATTACCGATAAAATAGGCTAGGAAAAAAGCAAAATAAACATAACTGAAAAGACTTGTTGAAGTTATAGAAATTCCAATCAAAATGAAGGTCCATAGGTAAACTGGCC
>JAQSXG010000219.1 GCA_029256785.1 Neobacillus sp. | reverse complement strand
TTCGGAAGCTGCCCAAATATCAGGACCAATACCGTCTCCTTCAATAAATGGGATTACCGGATTATTTGGTACATTTAATACTCCATCTTTAACAGTAATTTTTTCACCTTGCATTTTTGATTTTCCCCCTTCAATTATGTATCAAAGCTGAATGAATGGGTTCGCGCCATTTATCCAGCAAGAATAAGAAAGTTCTTCATACCCCTATTAGAACATTTATCTAAGTAAAGGTAAAACTTAACCCCTTTTGCTAATTGGAACATATGTCTGCATACCAGGACCAGTATACTCCGCACGCGGACGAATCAAACGATTATTTTCATATTGTTCGAGAATATGAGCAAGCCATCCTGAAACTCTGCTTACAGCAAAGATAGGTGTAAATAAGTCATGATCGATTCCTAAGCTATGGTACATTGATGCTGAATAAAAATCAACGTTAGGTGGTAATTTCTTCTCACCAGTTACAATGCTTTCAATAGCAACGGACATGTCAAACCAGTGCGGTTCGCCAGTTAGATCCGTTAATTTCTTAGACATTGCCCTTAAATGTTTCGCACGGGGATCCCCTAAACGATAGACGCGATGGCCGAATCCCATGATTTTTTCCTTTTTCGCAAGCTTTCCGTGAATGTATGTTTCCACATTTTCAACTGTTCCAATTTCTTTAAGCATTTTCATTACCGCTTCATTTGCACCGCCGTGAAGTGGTCCTTTTAACGCTCCAATTGCCGCAGTTACTCCAGAATAGACATCGGATAATGTAGCTACACATACACGTGCAGTAAATGTTGATGCATTTAATTCGTGGTCAGCATGTAAAACAAGTGCCTTGTCTAATGCCTCAACTGCAATTTGGTCTGGCTCAGTGCCTGTTAGCATATAAAGGAAATTTGCCGCAAAGGTTAAATCTTGTCTAGGAGCGACAGGATCTAAGCCTTTTCTAATACGCGCAAAGGTTGTAACAATTGCAGGCATTTTGGCTTGGAGACGAATCGCCTTTTTATAATTTGATTCTTCATCCATTAAATCCGCTTCATCATCGTACAATCCCAATAGTGAAACTGCTGACCTTAAAGCTGCCATTGGGTGTACTTTTTTAATATCGTACATTTTAAAGTGTTCGATTACTTCCTGCGGCAATGCTGCATTTTCTGAAAGTTGCTTTTTTAATTCAGCCAGTTGAGGTTCTGTTGGCAATTTACGATGCCATAATAAGTAAATAACTTCCTCGAAGCTGGCATTATCAGCTAAATCATCGATATTATAGCCAACATATGTTAGCGTATCATCAATAATTGAACTAATGGAAGATGTCGTTGCCACTACCCCTTCAAGACCACGTGTTACTGTCATAGAAAATCTCTCCTTCATCAAATATTCCCCATTACCCATTCTTGTACAAAAGTATTTTTATCAGCAAAAACCATACTGCCGGTTTAAGCTAGGTTGAAAAAGAAGGTCATCCAATACAATGCTGCTTTGTTCCCATTGCCATGAATTAGTTTCTTGCGCTTTTCCCTTTACAATTGTTTGATTGAGCGCTTGCTCGGGTTAGAATCAATAAGCAAAGCACAGTCTTTGCACAATAGAAAAGGATTCTACATGTAATCTATCATATTCATGTAGTTTATGTAATAAAGGATGCGCTTTCAAGTCCTATTATAAACAATTATCAGATTTTTGTGAATGGAAAGGCGTCGAAAAGTCCAAAAAAATATTATTTTAAAAAAAATCTAACTAAAGAAATTAATCATTTTCAAAGCTGTATAAGCGATACCTGCTCCAATGAGCGGTCCCACGGCAACACCTTTAAATAGAGCTACAGATAGAATCGTTCCTAAAACAAGTGCCGTTGTTATTTGTGGGTCAGTGGCCAGTAAGGAAACACCGTTTTTTGCTAATAAAGCCACGAGCATCCCAGATATCAACGCAACCCAAGCAATTGGTGATTTTAACGCACTTGTTAAATCTTTGAAACCAATTTCTCCACTGGCAATAGGTGCTAATACTGCAATTGTAATTATGATGACTCCCCAGTTAATACCTTTACTTTGTAGGAAGGTAAAGGATTTAGTATCTAGACCACTTATTTTTAAAACAAGTAACACGCTAATGGCTATTAACAGCGCTTTGTTTTTTGCAATAATACCAATAACCAAAAGTAGTAGTAGGAATAATAGTGATTCGCTGAATATCAAGTTTATCAACCCTTTACATAAATTATCGTACCATAACTTCTCCATTGCCGTAAAAAAATAGAACTTCTCTGGAGATAAAATAATATTTTATTAACAATAGAATTCATTGAATATAACCTATCATAATGCTGGTAAATCATGCGTATTTTCACAAAAAGTGTTAATATAAATTAAACTATACGTAATTTCGGAAGGAGGCCATCCTTGAATTATAAGTACTTACACCGGACTTTGAGATTTCTATTAGTAGTTGCTATTGTCGTTCTAGCTGCTATCTCCTTTTATTATTTGTCAAAAGTGACCTATCCATTTCTTATTGCATTAGTGATTGCCTTTTTAATCAATCCGCTAGTAAATGTACTTCAAAAAAAGGGGCGAATGCCCCGTGGTTTGGCTGTATTTCTAACATTAATCATAATTTTCGCGTTTGCAGTGGGTTTAGTGACACTTTTAATCGCGGAAATTGTATCTGGAGCTAACTATCTAGCTCGAGTAGTTCCCGAGCATCTAGATACATTAATCAAATATATTGAGGAGTATATTACTGCCCAAATTATTCCTCTATATAATCAATTAGCAGGTATGTTTAATAGACTAGATGTCGGTCAGAAAGACACAATCATCGATAATATTCAGAACGTTGGTACAACCATTGGGTCTACAGTTGGTTCCTTCATTCAAAACCTTTTCGGGAATATTCCTGTTATTCTTTCATGGTTCCCCAATGCTGCAACTGTATTAATCTTTTCGCTTTTAGCAACCTTCTTTATTAGTAAGGATTGGGACCGGTTATCTGCAATAGGCAGTAGGGTTGTACCAGAGAAAGCGAAAACAAGCGGCAGAACGGTATTTGTAGATTTGAAAAAAGCTTTATTTGGGTTTCTAAAGGCGCAGTTAACGCTAATTTCAATAACAACGGTTATTATTCTTATTGGACTACTAATTCTCCGTGTTGATTATGCGATCACTATTGCACTAATAACGGGGATTGTCGATATCATTCCCTACTTAGGGACAGGATTAATTTTTGTACCCTGGATTATCTATCAAGTCATTGTTGGTAATATGGCCCTAGCGATAGGGTTAGGTATCCTATATATTTTAGTGTTGGTTCAAAGACAAATTATGGAGCCAAAAATACTTTCATCCAATATCGGAATTGACCCATTAGCAACATTAATTTCTTTGTTTGTTGGTTTTAAGTTAATTGGGTTTTTAGGATTGATTGTTGGCCCTGTTACCCTAGTTATTATTAGCACGCTTTATCGCGCCAATATATTCCATGACCTATGGGCATTTATTAAAGGAAATGAGTCCTAGTTAGAATTGGATAGATGGCCAAAAAAACGTCAACCCCCATTTGGAAGTTGACGTTTTTTTATTTAATTATTTTAATATTGCCCTTTTGAATTCTTCTGAATAAAAAGTTCTTTATTAAAAGCTTAAATGGAGTCCTAGAAGGCGGGAAAAGTAAGAGAAATCCAAAGAAATCGGTAATAAATCCAGGTGTTAACAGGAGGGTTCCACCAATTATGACACAAATGCCATCCAAAATTGATTCTCCTGGCATCTGCCCAAAAGCCAACTGTTCCTGTGCCCGGCGGATAGTTTGCAGTCCTTCTTTCTTAGCTAGATAGGCTCCAACTAAACCTGTAAGGATAATAATAGCAATCGTAGGCAGAACCCCTATTGTTTTTCCAGAAAACAGTAGGAAGCCAATATCTATGGCAGGGATGACAATGATCAATAAAGCCAAATAGCGCATCTCTTTCTCCTTTCCAACAAAGCATATTTTCATTATATAACGAATCGAGCCATTCTTGGTTTTTTGTTAATGAAAAAAAGAAGGGGGATACCCTTCTTTTTCTTCACTTACAAGACGCTTGCGTGTCCGTTATAGATAACTCCTCGTGAGGCGTCAACAGTTATTTCTTGCCCATCTTTAAATAACTCCAATGCGTTTTCAACACCAACGATTACTGGAATGCTAAGATTTAATCCAACAACCGCTGCATGGCTAGTTAGTCCGCCTTCTTGCGTGATGAGTGCAACACACTTTTCAATGGCTGGAACCATCTCTCGATCAGATCCGAGCGTTACTAAGATTGAACCGGGTTTAACCTTTTCCAATGCTTCCTTCGCATCGTGGGCAATTACAACCTTCCCAAATGCAGACTTACGGCCAATACCTTGAGCTTTTGTAATGACATCACCAACAACATGAATTTTCATTAAGTTTGTTGTGCCTGCTTCACCGACTGGAACACCTGCAGTGATAACAACTAAATCACCATGCTTAACAATACCGCTATTTACACTTTCTTCCACAGCGATATCTAGCATTTCGTCCGTTGTAGTTGCCATTCTTCCAGGTTGTGGATATACCCCCCAAACTAGTGAAAGGCGACGGCAAATCTGGTCATTAGCAGTAACAGCGACAATAGGTGCCTTAGGACGGTATTTAGAAATCATTCTTGCAGTATGTCCGCTTTCTGTTGGAGTAATAATTGAATTTACCTCTAAGTTCAACGCAGTATGGGCAACAGATTGTCCAATAGCATCTGTTAGATTATGTTCTGTATCTTTACTGCGGCTAGATAGGATTCTTTTGTGATCCAAAGCAGACTCCGCTCTAGATGCAATATTGTGCATTGTTTGAACAGCCTCGACTGGGTAAATTCCTGCAGCCGTTTCTCCTGAAAGCATAATAGCATCCGTACCGTCAAAAATGGCATTTGCCACATCACTTGCCTCTGCACGTGTAGGTCTTGGATTTCTTTGCATAGAATCTAACATTTGAGTAGCAGTAATAACAGGTTTACCAAAGAAGTTGCATTTTTTTATTAACATCTTCTGTACTAAAGGAACTTCCTCAGCAGGTATTTCAACACCTAGGTCTCCACGGGCTACCATTAAGCCATCAGATACTTCAAGAATTTCATCGATATTATCGACACCTTCCTGATTTTCAATCTTAGGGATGATATGGATATGCGTTGCCTTTTTCTCTTCTAGGAGCTGGCGAATTTCCAATACATCGCTAGCACGGCGTACGAATGATGCAGCAATAAAATCAACTTCTTGTTCAATTCCAAAGATAATATCTTGTGTATCTTTTTCAGTAATCCCTGGAAGGTTAACTGATACTCCGGGAACGTTGACACCTTTTTTATTTTTTAAGGTACCACTATTTAATATTTTTGTTTCTATCTCGTTAGCTTTCTTATCAATGTTAAGAACTTCTAGTCCAATTAGTCCATCATCCAAAAGGATTTTAGATCCTACTTGTACATCATCAATAAGACCTGGATATGTAATCGAAAACTTCTCAAGTGTTCCTTCCACTTCAGTCATAGAAACAATAATATTTTGTCCAGCCGTTAGTTCTAGAACTCCATTTTCCATGTTATGAGTGCGAATCTCAGGACCTTTTGTATCAAGTAAGATAGCAACTGTTTTCCCAGTTTTCTTTGCTGCTTCACGAATATTTTGGATTCTTTGACCATGTTCTTGAAAATCCCCATGGGAAAAATTCAATCTAGCTACATTCATACCTGCTTCAATTAATTCGGATAATTTTTCTACACTTTCACTTGCAGGGCCAATTGTACAAACAATTTTTGTTTTACGTAACATCTGTCAAACCTCCTAGTTATTTACCTAATCCTATATCGATAATTCTTTCGATAACGTGTAAAGATCAAGATCAAGTTTGTGCTTTCTGCCTAAAGCTTCAATAATATCGTAATCAACCAGATTATTCTTTTCTAAACCTACTGCACGTCCGCCTTTACCTTCAATTAGCAACTCTACAGCTCGGGCACCTAGACGGCTTGCAAGAACCCTATCAGCAGCTGTCGGTGAACCGCCACGCTGCATATGACCTAGCACGGAAACACGAGTTTCGAAATTGGTTGCTTCACTTAACTGTTTAGCAAAATCTACCCCGCTGCAGACTCCTTCTGCAACAACGATTATACTATGTTTTTTTCCGCGTTCATGTCCTTTTTGCAGTCTATCAGCGATATCTTCCATATCATAGTTCTCTTCTGGGATTAGAATCGTTTCTGCACCACCTGCTAGTCCAGACCAGAGGGCAATATCTCCAGCATTTCGGCCCATTACCTCTATTACAAATGTTCGTTCATGAGAGGTTGCCGTATCGCGGATTTTATCCAGTGCATCTATAACTGTATTTAAAGCAGTGTCAAAACCAATTGTAACCTCTGTTCCAGGAATATCATTATCAATCGTTCCAGGTACACCGACACATGGAAAGCCCTGTTCGGTTAATGCTTTAGCCCCACGATAAGACCCATCTCCACCAATAACCACTAGTCCTTCAATTCCATGTGCTTTTAATTGCTCTATTCCCTTTTGTTGACCCTCAGGCGTTTTAAATTCAGGGCAACGCGCAGATTGTAACATCGTTCCACCACGGTGGATAATATCACCTACAGAACCAAGCTCAAGTTTCTTTATATTTCCAGAGATTAATCCTGTATAACCGCCATATACACCATAAACCTCAATATTATGATAAATTGCTTTTCGAACAACTGCACGAATGGCAGGATTCATTCCCGGAGAATCTCCGCCGCTAGTGAGCACACCAATTCTTTTCATTAACCAATCACCTCATTATTTTTATGAAAAAAATATGTATTTCAAACTAAAAATTGATCAGCCTTAATTTCATGTTGTCACTTCATTTATTATTAGCATAAAAGCTTGGAATATTTATAAAATAACATGAAGAAAATGCTATAACAACATAATCGTATTAGTAAATTTAATAGGCGGAATTATTAGTTAACTGTAAGCGCTTAAAATTAGTATGAAAGCGTCGTCATCGCGTTTTTTATGAAATTTTTGTGAAGTAAAAAAACGTACTCAAAAGAGTACGTTTTTATTGGACACCGATATATTCATTAATAAAAGAATATTCACCAATCGTTCTAAATCGATTATAGCGATCCTCCATTAGTTCTTCCTCAGAAAGCATTAGAAGCTCCTTCAATGCCTTTTTTAGAATCGCATCAATTTCTTCTGCTTGTTTCTTAACATCCTTATGTGCCCCACCTTTGATTTCTGGTATTATCTCATCAATAATTCCAAGTTCTTTTAAATCTGGAGCAGTGATTTTCATTGATTCGGCTGCTTGCTTGGCAAATGCAGCATCTTTCCACAA
>JAQSXG010000218.1 GCA_029256785.1 Neobacillus sp. | reverse complement strand
GCCTGACGTAGTTTTCCATTGATATCCAGTGCATAACCACTAACGGAAACACCTTCAGGCATCGGGAAAGTAAGTTCCCCTTCAAGATCCCGATTTGTCGTGTTTTCGAAAGTCATGGTCATGGAGGTTTTTGCAATATTTCCAAAAATGGTCACATCGATTTTCAGGTTGACGAGTTTTGCTGCACCAGCACCCTGCCCGTTTTTTATTTTTAAGTTGGGTACCTCCCGGATAGGCTTTATTTGAGACTTCGTATCCACATTGGAAAATACCAATAAGACGAAGAGGGCTAATAGTATCTTTTTCATCCGTTTTATGATTTGGTTATCTATTGTTTTCTGAGTGATGCAATGAAAAAGCAAATTCCATAAAGGCCATCTATTTTTATTTGGTAGGAATGTGGGTCGGTAGATGTAAGTTATTTAAACTTCTGTTAATGATTACCTATTCTGCGAGGATGTCAATTTAACTTATCCCGATATGGCGATAGCGACAGATATGATGGAACGGGACGACATACAGGCTGTCAGTGAGATTGCTGCGGCGTCAATCCACTTTGTTTTTCTAAAATTGGATTGGAAGACTTGCGTGGTTTAAAATAATCCAATCCTTAATATCGATCTGGGCTTCCGGCCCATACCAGCAAGGCTACAAACATACAACAGGAGGTGAATTATGGAAGGAGGTAAAATTCCGCCAAAATGCAAAAAGCAGAAAACTCCATCTGGCGGAATTTTACCCCTTTTATGTATTGAATTGCAATAATTTTTTTCTTAAAATCAGTGTTTAATGGAAGTTGGAGCCTATTTTTGGGATTCCGATTCGCCGACCCGACCTTAAGGGAAAAGTCCGTCCCCCTCTGGGAAAAGTAAATACCCTTAAGGAGATTTTGCAAACCCTTCAGGGAAAAGTCCGTCCTCCACTGGGAAAAGTAAATACCCATGAGAAGATTTTGCAATCCCTTCGGGGAAAAGTCCGTCCCCCTCTGGGAAAAGTAAATACCCATGAGAAGATTTTGCAAACCCTTCAGGGAAAAGTTCGTTCCCCTCTGGGAAAAGTAAATACCCATGAGAAGATTTTGCAAACCCTTCAGGGAAAAGTCCATCTCCCTCTGGGAAAAGTAAATACCCTCAGGAAGATTTTGCGATCCCCAAGGGGAAAAGTC
Source organism: Neobacillus sp. (assembly GCA_029256785.1). Lineage (GTDB taxonomy): Bacteria > Bacillota > Bacilli > Bacillales > Cytobacillaceae > Neobacillus. The sequence continues at coordinate 6,231 of JAQSXG010000218.1, read as the reverse complement.
CGTCCCCCTCTGGGAAAAGTAAATACCCTTAAGGAGTTTTTGCAAACCCTTCAGGGAAAAGTCCATCTCCCTCTGGGAAAAGTAAATACCCTCAGGAAGATTTTGCGACTCCCAAGGGGAAAAGTCTGTCCCCCACTGGGAAAAGTAAATACCCTTAAGGAGTTTTTGCAACTCCCAAGGGGAAACCAGTCTTAATGCCGACCTCCGAAAGCAGGGAAGTTAAAATACAAGAGACGACAAAGCTGCTACGACCAGCAGCCCGCTCTGCCCTCAGGTAACTGTTATTCGACTATGATATTGATTCCGGCCATATTGGCTTTATACTTGATTTTTTCGATCAGTCCATAGTAGATCCAGTTGCGGAGCAGAAATTCATCTTCTTTGGCGACTTCCTCCTTATTGGACTGATTGACCAGTAGCAGCGTGCCCGCTTCGGCTTTGACGCAGATGTCAATGAGCCTGCGGCTATAGAGATGGAGCCGGCTATCGACATAGCGCTTTTCCTTTTCGTTGAAATGGTCGAGGCTTTTCAGTTTTTTCCTGCGTCCGCGTCCGCCACTGTTGAAAGCAGCAGCCTTTTGTATGCGGTGGCGGGCAGCCTGGATAGCCATCCGTCGGTATAGAAATTCCTCTTTGCTGCCGATCTGATAGTTGTCCCTGTCGATGTTGACCGTGATCGGATGTTCGACGGACAGCGACGCTTCCGCAATAACGTGCTCTTTCAGGGTATGCTGCTTTTTGGGGAGCTCCAGTGCCAGCAGCAAAAAGATCTTACCTTTTACGATCTTGATCGAACTCGTGCAGATCTTGATCTGACCGACCAGTGCACGCTGGAGCAGTACCCGTTTATCGGAGCGGTCCCTGCCCAGATAAGTGCGGAATGGGATTTTGAATAAGCTGAGCTTAAAATCACGGCCTTTTTCATCATTGCTCAATTTGACCTGATCACCCGAGAAGGGAATGGGCATGTCCTTTTTATAGTTCCGCAGGGATTTTTCACCTTTCCAGTAAGCTGTGCGGTCGGCACTGAACACCCGGTTGAGCGTCATGTTCATGGCCGAAATAATGTTGGACGGCAGCTTGCCCTTGAAATATAGGTTAAGTATCCGATAGGTGGTGTTCATCTTTGAGGATGTAAAGATGCCATCGGGGTCCTTTTTGAAGTCGGCCAGTTTCACCTTGATATCATCCCGCAGGTAGATCAGGTCCTTGATCTGCTCCTGGATATACTGATGGGTCAGTACCATGTTAGAGCCACGGTATACGATATCCTGCCATTCGAACAACTTTTTAAAGTATTCAGACCGTTGCTCTTTGTCGTCGCAATCCAGGTGGAGCTGGATTTTTCGTGTCAAAATAATAGTTTCCTTTTCCATGTATTACTGTTTTTTATGCTGTTTTCGGTTCCGTTCTGATCTTGGTATGCGCCTGTACAAAGAGCTTTTTTACGGAGACGGAGTCCAGCTGAAGGGCGTCGGCGATCTGCTCAAAGGACAGTTGCAGCTCATAGCGCAAATGGAAGATTTCAGCCTGCTGGTCATTGAATTCGCCCTGTAATACAATTCTGGAAGACCTGCCGGCCAGTTCCATTTTCTGTGAGCTTGTGAATATGCTGCGCAGAGTTTCTATTGTTTTTTCGGCCTGCATGCTGACTTCATAATCGGATATGCCGCCCAGATAATAGGCAATGCGTTCATAATTGAAGCTATATTTCAGGCAGAGTCGGATAAAGAGTTGTTGCTGCTGGTTTAGGTGAGGTAATAACCTGTTGAGCTGATCCAGCCGCTGCTGTTTTTCCTCTTCGAGTTTTTCCAGATAAACAAGGTCAACTTCTTCCTCCTCTTCCATATCATAGCCCTGTAGGAATTCCTGATAATCTTCGATACCGTCCAGGCGGAGCAGGCTTCGGTGGAAGCGGTTCCGTGTTTTGCTGTAAAAAGCATCAATGGCGGATCGTGTCTGCCTTTTGAGGAAATCGAGGATATCCTCTACATGCAGGATCTGCTCACGGTATAGCCATAGCCTGAGCAGGGCCTCCTGTGCGATGCTTTCGGCGACGCATTCATCAGTGGTGGCCCGATAGGCCCTACCGAATAGATAGCCATAGAAGCGTTTATAGAAATAATCCAGTCCACGCTCGTTGCCCTGTCTCAAAAGCGATACATACTTTTCGGTCTGTTGTTTTGGTAAAGTTTTCTTCATAATCTATGTTCATTTGCTCAATATAAGATTGCATTTACTTTGGTTAATGATCTACGGGGATCCCGGCGATCTTAGCGGATTTTTGGGAACCGGGATCCTGTAGATTTGTATGGTTGCTGAACGGATCTCTGAAGTATGGATAATGATATAATATTGGTAACAATTGTGTATAATTTATTTTTTTACAGTACTTTTTCCGCCAAATGGTACCAGATTGTGTATTTCCTCTGTTAAATAGGTATATCTGTTTGACAGAAGGTGACTAGACTGTGTATACAGTAATGTTTTTCTTAAGATATGTAGGAATATGAAGTATATGCTGTTGGTAAACCCTACGTCTATTGTATAAGAAGTATTTGGCGAGTGATCTATTATCCTCACCCTACGGCTTCACAAGCAGCCTCTGAATTTTGGTCTTATTTTGATAGGACATAGTGTCTTTTGTAGTGCATTTAATAGGAAAAGTGTTGTTCTTAGCACCGCTAAGAAACCAGTGTTGTGTACACCTGACATAAAGCCCACGTTGTATATAAAGATGCAATAAACTACCATCTGTTGCATAAACGTATTTGATGAGTGGTTTAATGCCCTCACCCTGCGGCTTCACAAGTGGCCTCTATATATTTGTTTAATATTTTCTGATAAGATAGCCTTTTTTGTAGCTGCTTTTAACAGGAAAAGTATCGTTCTTAAATCGCTAAGAAACCTGTACTATCCGAACGGTAAGCGGACGCTTTGTGTATGCTCCTGAAATTTTTTGGAAAATTAGCGGTTTTATTGTGTTCACTTTTATAGACCCTCATACAGTAAATTCACAATTCCTCTTAGTAAGTTTCTGACGCCTTAATTGTGTAAGCCTTAAATATATCAAATGAAAGCTCTCAAGTACCTATGACAGTTAATTTTCTGACAGGAAGTTCGCCATTATGTATACCTTAAATTCCACTGGTTATATTGCGTAGTGGTACCGACGTTGTGAATTTCTACAAAAGTTATAAAGTATTTGATGAGTGATCTATTATCCTCACCCTACGGTGTCACAAGCAGCCTCGGTATATTTCTATTTTAGTTTATTTTGATCAATATCCATACGTCAAAGAACATCAGCTATTGCCTTTGGTTACAATAATTCGTAACTTTAAGACCAAAGATATTTCATTCAATATTATTTTTTGCTCTGGTTTTTCACCGATTTACCGGTAAAAAACCAGATGATAATTTTCATGGCTTATGAATACTACTTTTAAAGAAAAAACTGACAGCATGCATATCGGTCATAATATCAAGCGTATCCGCGAGATACAGGGAATCAAACAGGAGGCCTTCGGTCAGCTCTGCCGCAACAGATATTCTCAGCAACGTATCTCGGACTTTGAAAATATGGTGGCTCTTGATGAGCCTCTGCTGGAAGAGCTGGCAACAGCATTGGGTGTCACACCTGATTTTGTGAAGTCTTTTAAAGATGATAATGTAATTTATAATATTCAGAATAACCAAGACACTAGTTCTAGCAATCAGCAATATAATTACCCAACCATTCATAACGACGGGGCAGATAAATTAGTCGTTCTCTTGGAAAAATTTATCGAAGAAGATCGTATTAAAACCCAATCTATCGCTGAGCTGAGCAAAGCTGTTCTCGATCTCGCTGCCGAGATTAAGAAATTGAAGGAGGGGAAGTAAGGCCTAGTTTTATAGAAAACCAGCCTATATAAATTCTCTATAAAGTTTTGCACTTTTGATTGATTCTCATGTCTCAAAACTGTCTTTTTTACACCAACATCTTTTAAATACTTTCGTTTTCTTTAGGGACAATCACTCTATTTAATCGTCTTTCTTTTATGGAATTTTGCATATCAGCTTGGTGTATTCAAATACATAGGTAAAGATAAACTCATGGTCAACGTACCATAAGGTCTATTAAATAAGAAATCGGGAAGAGTTGAACATACACAAATGTGTAGTTTTATAGTTCCCATAATAATTGTGTAGAATGATTCGATATATTTATCACGGATCTTGTTGAGAACAAGTTACATTGGGGTAGACTATGTTTTTTCTCTTTTATGGATCTGTAATAAGTAAAGTTATATTACCTAAATTATTTTTTGAATGAAAGTATTTCTATTGTATGTTTCGTTTATCATTCTTTTGATTAGCTGTAAGAATGAACCAATGCTGTACGACGTGGGTAAAGGCTTAGATATTGCTGAGATCAAGACTGATTTTATTAGAAAAACAGGTTATCGGCAATCTGATTCATCTTTTATCAACCCAAGTTTCAAATCAGTTGTTGACTGGAATACTTTTTATGAAGTTGGTATGGATACTTTGTATGTTAAAGTAAACGTGGCCGATAGACTTGAAATTTCAGTTTCAGAATCAAAGAGAATACTTTTAAATGATAATATTTGGATTAGAGGAACTAAAAAAAATGATAAGTGGCAATATAGTGTTCTTACGTTTATACCGAGTTCGAATACACAAGAATATAGCGGAATAATAATTTCTAAGTCGTTGCAGAGTGGGACGCAAAATATATCATTTTATGAAGCAAATGCAAAAGTCCCTTTTCAATTGGTAAAAAGAGCAGGCAAAGCTCCTGCAATGCCTACGGATTGTATTTATGGATACGTAAATGGAGCCTTAAACGAAATTTCGTGCTCTGGAGGCTCTGGGGACGATGATGGAACTGATGATCCACCATATTCAGGCGACCCTCGTGATTATCAAAATTTTCCGCCATCGGGGGGTGGCGCTGGGGGGACTGGCGGTGACGGTACTGTCCCAACTTATACTGAAGTGCCTACAGAAGAGCAGCTTGAAGAGCAGCTAAAAGATAAACCTTTTGCTTTATTTGGTGATTTGGATTGTAATTTTCTAAAACAGTGGTTGGATGTCGTAAAATATAAGGTACAACAGTCACAGATAGATAAATTGAGTCAAATAAGCGCAAGTCCTCAAATTGCTCCATGGCTGAATAGTGCCATTAAAGCACGTGTACAGGATATAAATAATGCTAGTGGTGTCGCAGTAAATTTAGATTACTTCTCAGTTTCTGTTACAAAATTACCAACTGTAAATGGGGCAATACTTACACCAGAGCAAACTTTACAATATATTCGAAAAAATCTTAATAACTTTGTAGACAATAGTTATGCAAAATTTGAGCCTTATAAATGGTTTGGTGTCAACGATGAGTCGTTATGGAACTCATCCAATCCATTAAATTCTGTAATGGGAATTCGTATTGGGACCGGAAGTTTCCTTTCTCCCGCTATTACTGTGGATGATGGGTCTGTTATTGTCTCGGATTTTAGATCTAATAAGTGGATATTCTCAACTATTTACGATCCCAAATATGGTGTTCATCCTGTAAGCGGAAATAGAGAATTTGGATTTTCGACAAGTTTTGTAGGATCTGTACCTGTATATACTTTTTATACTCGGGGAGCTGATCGTTTGACTAAGCCAATTCACACTCTAGGAAATATCGGTTTTGAAAAAGCTGATGAATTATGGAAATCTTTTCAGAATAAGTTATCGACTTTCATAAATGGAAGTAACGGTATAGCAATTGTAAATACACCAGTAATTCAAAGACCAAATTGGAATATAATAAAGCAAGTAATCGATGGTAAACTACCTCTTTCTACTTTATCGACAGATTGCCCATAAAACACTTTAAATGAAATGAAGAGAGTTATTTTAGTTAACATATTTGTTGCGTATTTACTTTTTCCTTTATTGATTAATTTTGGATATATAGACAATATTCTTTTCAGTAATTATCTATACTATGGAACGAAATATTCCTTTGGAGATTATTTGGTATTAATTTTCAATGACCTCCCTATACATTCCACTTTATTTCTTTGTTTTTGTTTAATACCTCTTCAACTAATTAAAATATTTTATATATATAAGAAGACTAGTACTTCATCATCGTTGTTTTTTAAGGGATTAACAGGGCTATTTATTTTAGCTCTTATTGGTGCATTTATTTTAACAGGCGGTTTTATATTATCT
>JAQSXG010000217.1 GCA_029256785.1 Neobacillus sp. | reverse complement strand
ATGGGCTTGGGCTTATTCTTCTTTAAGAAGTACCAGGATAATCTTGTTTTAAATATATAGGAGATATCTATGAAGGAATATGCAGTTGAAGTAAATGATGTGACGATGCGGTTTAATCTAGCCAGAGAAAAGGTGGACAGCTTAAAAGAGTATTTTGTCAGAAATATTAAGAAAAACAATATCCGCGATGAATTTTATGCCGTAAAAAATGCTACTTTTAAAATCGAAAAGGGCGATTCCTTTGCCATCCTGGGCTCCAATGGATCAGGAAAAAGCACGCTGCTTAAAATGATTGCAGGGATTTACAAGCCGACGAGCGGCAATATTGTGGTTCGTGGAACCATCGCGCCTATGATTGAGTTGGGTGCAGGGTTTGACAGTGATTTGACAGCTGCTGAGAATGTATTCTTAAATGGTGCTGTTTTGGGCTATTCAAGAACCTATATGCAGGAGTACTTTAATAGTATTATCGAGTTTGCAGAACTATGGGAATTTGTGGACGTTCCGGTCAAAAACTTTTCATCTGGAATGAAAGCAAGGCTTGGATTTTCTATTGCAACTGCTGTAGACCCTGACATCTTGATAGTAGATGAAATTCTATCAGTTGGCGATGCTAAATTTAGAAAAAAATGTGAACAGAGAATGGATGAAATGAAAGCCAAAGGGACTACACTGATTCTTGTTTCCCACTCCATGGATCAGGTCTTGCAGACATGCAATAAGGCTATGTGGATCAATAAAGGAGACATGATGTGTATTGGGGATGTGAAGGAAGTTTGTAAACAATATCAAAGTACTGTCTAACAAGGTACGAGCTATGAAACCGGGAGTTTTAATAGACTTTTAAAAGTATATAAGATATAATAATATTTGTCGGAAAAGCCAAAATTAGGAGAAAATAATGGGTTCTATTAGTAAGTTTGTAAACTCGTGGCGACACTTCGGTACAATCGCACTGCTTTCAAAAGCATGGGAAAAGTTTGTTATTGATAAGAGGCGTTTCCGTTCGGGTTTGCAGCGAACTGTTCCAGAATTCTCTTCCAGAGTCAGTTCGTTAGATGTGCCTGAAATGACGTTGCCCTCTCTACGATCACTGCATATCTGTTTCTTAATTCATTATTTTTTTCCGGATAAAAGCGGCGGTACAGAGCGATTTGTATTGAATATTGCAAAAATATTACAAAAACAGGGAAACCGAGTCACAATAATAACATTAGGAAAGCGGCCTTTAAGTAAGTATAGCCGCAAAACGGGGGAGATTTATTCTACGAGATTTGAATTCGAAGGTGTTGAGGTTGTTCAAATTCGTTATCAAAGAGCCCCAAGGGGATTATATTACGATACAATTGCAGAAGAAGAACGGCATATGGCTAAATTTGCAGAGGAATTTTTTCGGGAGAATGACATTGACGTCGTTCATGCAGCCTACCCGCAGCCTTTCTCTCCATTTCTGAAAATATGTCAAACGAAAAACATCCCTTACGTCGTAACACTTACTGATTTCAATATGATCTGCCACTATGCCACGCTAGTAAATAAGAACGGCCATTTTTGTAGTGGAAGCGATATGGGGCGAAAATGTGTATCTTGCAAAACGTATGGGGTGAAAGGTTTTAAAGAGAGGTACAATCAGGCTGCAAAGCTGCTTCGTGGAGCCGATTTTATTACTGTTCCATCTGAATTTGTGGCGAAAATTTTCGAGAGTGAATTTAACGATATATCGGTAGCTGTAATTCCTCATGGTATTGGAGATAGTTTTCAACCTGTAAGGAAAAGGACTTCGCCAAAAAAATTTATATATGCAGGGACTCTTTCTGACCTGAAGGGAGTTCATCTCCTGATCAGTGCTTTTAAGCAACTGACCGAGGATGACATCTCCCTGGCGATCTATGGAGAAGGAGAGCTTTCGTATACTGCTCAACTGAAGGCAATGTCTCAAAGGGATAAACGAATCACATTTAAAGGGAACCTTGCTGCAAGCGAGATGAATCAAGCTTATCAAAATGCGGATTGTGTAATTGTGCCCTCTATATGGTTTGAAACTTATAACTTTGTGTTGCGTGAAGCATTGGCCTGCGGGTGCCTGGCAGTGGCTTCGGATATCGGAGCGATGACAGAAGCGATCGACGAAGGAAAGAATGGATTTTTATTTAAAGCTGGGGATGAGAAGGACTTGCTAAAAGCGTTGCGCTATGCTGTGGAATTTGATTGGGCCAACTACCTGCAAAAACTATTCCCTGTCATCGATGAGGAAGCGTTAAAATATGAGAAGATCTATCATTATGTAAACAGGGGTTTGAGGAATGCCTAAGATTAGTGTATTGATACCGGCTTATAATCATGAAAAATATATTGCGGAAACGCTTCAATCGATACTCGACCAAAGCCTACAAGATCTAGAGGTCATTGTAGTGAATGATGGTTCCATTGATACCACGGGGAAGATTATTGATGAGTTCTGCAAGAAAGATCCTCGGGTTAGAGCGTATCACAAAGAAAATGGAGGTGTTGTCTCTGCTTTAAATTTTGGAATGAAACATGCACAAGGTGAATGGTTGGCATGGTGCGGCAGTGATGATATTGTACCCCGGAACGCCTATCGTGACCTACTAAAAAACAGTGGTGATCGTGACGTGGTAATCGGCGAGTTTTCTGAGATTGATGACAATGGTGGAAAAGTTCGGGTTCGTATGCAGCCGTGGCGTAAGAATGATTGTTTTGATGCTCTTTTTTCTATGCCTGCCATGTGGTCCAAAATAATCAGAAGAAGGTTTGTTGAAGAAAACGATCTCTTGTTTCCTGATGTCCTGCTATGTGAGGATTTGATTTTTCTAGCAAAAGTTGCGGCGTGCAGGCCTCTATATACGGTAATTGCTAAGGATATCTTCCATTACCGTAATAATAAAAAGTCGGCTTCAGCTTCTATGACACACACGTATACACTCGATTATTTTAAGGCACATGTGGAAGGACGATTTAAAGTGCTCGAAATTACCGAGTCGGCAGGAATTAAAAACGGGCGTAATTATGTATTTTATGATTCAATCCGCTATCTTTCGTCCTATCTTCCCCAAATGGAGGAGCATGATGTTGATGCGGCTATGGAAGTTTTAAAAAGGCTATTGACTTTGCATGACTGGAAGAGTGAGCTTACTTATTTTGAAGCAGTTTTTGGTATTCCCTATTCCGCGTTTATGGAAATGACAGGAAGAGAATATGTTTCTTACATGAGAAATGTGGACTCCTTTGACGCGGTACTTAACAAATTTAAGTCAGGGGATGCAGGACTACAATTTGTATTGCAGTGTATGAAAGGATGGCTTCAATATAGGTTATCATCTCGAAGCAAAGAAAAGGATAGAGGAACCAGATAGATGGAAATTACAAAATCGAAATATCGCAGTATCTGCGATGATAAAGGGAAGCTAACTTTTTTGGAAAGCGGTGGGGGTAAAGATATCCCCTTTGCAATTCAAAGAGTCTATTATATCTATGAAGTATTGCCAGGGGAGCGCCGTGGATTTCATGCGCATAAAAAGCTAGAACAATATTTGATCTGTATTGCAGGGAGCTGCACTATTCTGTTGGATGATGGTTCGGAAATGAAACATGTTACCTTGAATGATCCGAGTGAAGGGCTTTATATCGGACCCGGGACATGGCGAGAGATGTATAACTTTAGCCCAGAAGCGGTCTTACTGGTGTTGGCGTCCGAACATTATGACGAAAATGATTATATCAGAGACTATGATCGTTTTCTTGCATATTTAAAGGAGGACAACAAGTGAAAATTTCTTTTGTTGATTTTGCACCGATGCATGAAGAGATACGCGCTGATATGTTACATGCATTTGAACAGGTTTATGATAGAGGATGGTTTATCGGGGGCGATCATTGCGATTCCTTTGAAAAAAACTTTGCCCGGTTTTGTGGATCGGGTTATTGTGTTGGATGCGGAAATGGTTTGGATGCACTGCATATGATCTTGCTCGCTTCAGGAATCGGGGTTGGAGATGAAGTAATTGTCCCAGCGCAAACATTCATCGCTACAGCATTGGCCGTTGATTATTCAGGCGCCAAACCTGTCTTCGTGGATATCGAACCCGATTACCATACCTTAGATCCATCTTTGCTGGAACGTTCGATTACATCAAAAACAAAAGCAATCATTTATGTTCACCTTTATGGGCAGATTGGAAACCTTCAGGCTGTTACCGATATTGCAAGAAAACATAATATATTGCTGATTGAGGATGCCGCGCAGGCCCAAGGGGCCACCTACAAAGGTCGGAGAGCCGGTAGTTTGGCAGATGCTGCGGGGTTCAGCTTTTACCCGGGGAAAAACCTAGGCGCACTGGGGGATGCAGGAGCAGTTTGTACTGACTCCAAAGCTCTGGCACAACAAATCAGGATGATGGGAAATTATGGTTCTGATCAAAAATATGTTCATGAATATAAAGGGTTTAACTCACGTCTGGATGAGCTGCAAGCAGCATTTCTTGATATCAAATTGACTTACCTAAGCCGTTGGCATGCGGATCGTGAGCGCATCGCACAAAGATATTTAACTGAGATAAAGAATCCTCTAATTCAGCTGCCAAAGCAAAATCCTGACAGCAGACATGCATGGCATATCTTTGCAATTTTGACGGAACAACGAGAGCAGTTAAAAAAATGGCTTGATTTACATGAAATCGGATATCAAATTCATTATCCTGTTGCGATGCATTTGCATCAAGCTTATAGGAACTTAGGTTATTGCGAGGGAGATTTTCCTGTTGCGGAAAAAAATGCTTTGCAGGAGCTGAGCTTGCCTATTTATTACGGTATTGCAGATGAGCAGGTTAATCGAGTGATTGATGTTATAAATTCATATATTGAAAGGTAGGGGAGAGTATGATTTCTACAAAAGCGCGATTAGGTAAAGACATTGTGACAAAAGAAGGCGTTATAATTGAAGATGATGTAATCATTGGAGATTCGTGCTATCTGGACTATGGTTGCATTATTAGAAAGGGTGTCAAATTAGGAGAGAATAGTTACGTTGGTCCAAACTGCATTTTGGGAGAATTCCAAATGGACTTTCACAATGATCGCGATTCAGAATATAATCCCAAAAGCCTTACAATTGGGAATAATGCATTGATTAGAAGCCATACCGTGATATATAGTGGAAGTGCAATCGGAAGAAATTTTCAAACAGGGCACCATGTTACAGTGCGAGAAAATGTAGAAGCTGGACAAAACTTGAGAGTTGGGACTCTAAGTGATATCCAAGGTACCTGTAAGATTGGTGATTATGTAAACTTTCATTCGAATGTGCATATTGCAATGTATTCAAAGATTGGAAATTATGTGTGGATATTTCCATTTTTTATGTCAACAAATGATCCGATTCCACCGTCTGAAATTATATCGGGATGCACTATTGACGATTATGCAGTAATTGCGACGAAAGCTACCTTATTACCTGGAATTAAAATTGGGGAGGGTGCCTTTATTGGTGCAGGTAGCGTGGTTACTAAAGATATTCCTTCAAATATGCTCGCAGTAGGGAACCCGGCTAAGATTAAAGATCATGTATCTTCGTTAAAACACCCTGAAACACTTGAACCAGCCTATCCTTGGAAGCTTCGGTTTGACAGAGGTATGCCATGGGAATTTGACATGGAATAGAGATGTATGTCAAACGTTGTTCTCCACTTCTTTTCATTAATTTATGAAGCTAAGGAGCCTAATTAGTACAATCTAAGATTATAACTCGACCACTGGAGGGGACGAATGAATAAAAGCAATAAATCTCTGATCAGTATTCTTGTACCATGCTATAATAATCAGAGATATCTTACTCAAGCGTTGGAATCGATTTTCAATCAATCTTATCCTAATTTGGAGATAATTATTGGAGATGACAAATCGGATGAATTTGATGAAATTGAACTAAATGTTTGGATTAATACGAATAGAACAGACAATATTAAAAGAATTCTTGTGGTAAAAAATGAAATTAATTTGGGAACAGTAGCTAATTTAGAAAATATGCTGCATAAAAGCACTGGTGAATTTATCTTTTTTCTTGCAGCTGACGACATCCTTTTTAATGAGTCTGTTCTTGAAAATTTTTATAAGAAGGCAATTGCGCTAGGATCTGATGCTGAATTTTTCACAGCCCAGACAGAAATGTGGGATATATCTTTAACTAAGAAAATTGGTGATTTTATTAGCGATGAGGACATAGATAAAATACGGACGTTTTCAACTGAGCAATTATTTGGAGAAAGTGCCTATAGACCGTTTATTCCTGCAAGCAATTTTTATAGAAGAACCATTTTCGACAAAGTGGGATCTTTCTCTGGACAATATCGACTAATTGAAGATTGGTCGATGCAATTGCGTTGTTTGCGTAAAGGCATTAAGATATATTATTTAGATATGGTGAGCATAAAACATCGAGATGGTGGTATTAGTCATGGCAATACGATTCATCCAAGTAGAACTTTTCTGCAGTTTTATTGTGACTTATTAAATGCATATGTTAATGAAGTTCGTCCTTACGAATCAATCTTAAGCCTATATGATAGAAAGAGAGCAAAAAAATTCTATGAAGATCGGCTTCGTGCATATTACACTATTCACTTACCGAATTATCAAAAAAGCACTGGACAACTCACTATTGCCTCTGATATAAAAGCACCGCCACAGGAACACCTATCGAAGAAAATTGGAATAATAAAAATTTTTAGATATTTTAAACAAGTTTTAAAAGTTAGTAGCTCTTTAAAATCGCTTGTTTTATTATTATCTTTTTGTACGTTATTTTTTATTGCATCAGGTACAGTAACTTTATTAGAACGTTCGTTCGCAAGGTTTGTTTCAGATATTTTTTTGTTTCTTGCCTTTTCCAGTGCAGCATTTCTATTAGTAGAAATTGTAGTTAAAATAATAATTTATTGCAAAAGAAATAAATAGTTGACTCTCCTGAGGTAAAGTAATGGAAAAAAAATTAGAAGCGTTTATGGTCACCGTTTTGGTTAGTGAAGATCAGAAAGCTAATCTAGCAACCTTAAAATCAATACTCAAACAAAATTATCATAGTATAATTTTAGTTATATGCAATGATAACTTGAAACATTTTGAATGTGAGTCAACACTGAATTTTTTAAACTCAGAAAGAAATGCAAGTTTTAAACAAATTTATATTCATGAAAATAATGTAATATTGGGTGCTTACTTATCAAGTAAACAATTTTGGACTAAGTTTAATGCTGACTTTATGCTGACGATTAAAGCAGGAGAGGTATTATACAACCAAAATGTTCTGCGCGAATACGTTGATTTATTTAAGGAAGAAGAGAACATAGTTGCTATTTGTTCAAACCTTAAAGGTATAGAGCTTATTACTAAAGTGAAGACAGG
>JAQSXG010000216.1 GCA_029256785.1 Neobacillus sp. | reverse complement strand
CGAGTTCTTCGAGTTTTTCTTGGTCAAGTATATCGAAGAGGTCTTTTTCGGGGGAGTCGATATCTAAAACACCGATTAATTCACCGTTTTTTACTAGTGGTATTACGATCTCTGACTGTGATGCTGCGTCGCAGGCGATGTGACCAGGAAACAGATGAACGTCTTCTACACGAACTGTTTCTCTCTTTTGTGCGGAAGTCCCGCAAACCCCCCTACCAAGAGGGATTCTGACACATGCTGGTAGTCCTTGAAACGGACCTAACACCAGTTCATTATTGTTATCTAAGAGATAAAAGCCAACCCAGTTGATTCGATCAAGAAATTGATTTAATAATGCGGAAGCATTGCTCAAATTAGCAATTAGGTTTTCCTCACCCTCAAGGAGTGCCTGTAATTGTTTTTTTACAAGTTCATAGTTTTCTATGCGGGTTCCTTTGTACATTTCGACGTTAAACATGTTTTTTCACCTATCCCTTTTGCGAATTATTACTTATTTTATCAAAATTACATGAAAAAGTGCAGACAATGTCGATAATTTTATAAAGGGAAACGAAGCTCAGGAAAAGAATCAATACATATGGGAGAAATAAGTTGAACAGTTGCAATATACAGGGGGGAGTACGGATGAAAAAAAATTCTAAAGAAGCAATTGTTAAGGCAGCCATTTCATTGTTCAATTCAAATGGATATTCAGGAACATCAATGCGAGATATAGCTACACTCTCAAAAGTGAATTCCGCAACAATTGCCTACCATTTTGAAAATAAGCTTGGCCTTTTAGAATATTGCATAACGTATTTTTTTGAACAATACATTAGTAAAATGGAAGAGCATTTTGCCCTTGTAGATTATAGTTCAAAGGAATACTTAAAACGAGTTGCCGCTGACTTGCTCCATTATCAATGCGAAAATATTGAACTTACCAGCTTTGTCTATCGAGAAATGTCGATGGATTCCCAAGTCGTCCGAGAGGTTATGTCAACATACTCATTGAAAGAGAAATATTATTTTCAAAAGATTTTTGAGAAAGGGTTTGAACGGAAGGAGTTTCGTCCTCATTCAATTCCCTATTTAATTATACAATTCAAAGGCTTACTGATGATGCCATTTATTAATGCTCATTACTTAAGAGAAGTGCTTTTTATTTTTCCAAATGAACGTTTTTTTGAACAAAAGTATTTAAAAGAGATTAATGGTTGGATTGAAAATACACTAACTCTAAAATCATTGGAAAAGAAAGAAGCAATTTTATAATTTCTAACATAAATATATTCGTTATAAGCACTAGCAAAGGAAAGGTTTCCAAGCTTAGTGCTTTTTAAACTGCATTACATTAAAGTAATTTCTCCATATATTGCTTCAGTCTTTCATCAGTTTACACCCGATCATCCCCACTTTTTGTCGAACATTTCTGGTTTAACCGTTAATTTCACCTGATAAATATTAATTTTTTATTTCTTTTACAAAAAAAATGAAAATAATAGTCAAAAAATGTCGTTTACATGGTATCATAAAGTCATTGAACTTTACTTATAGTAGTTTCTTATATAGATTAGTATTGCGTTTTCAAATTGATAGAAGTGTTTGGAACAGGAGGCTTATTTGTGAAATATTTCATTGGATTTTTCATCCTTTTACTGGCCTTATTTGTATTGGGATATTTGATAAAAAAGAAGTATTATAAAGAAATGGACAGGTTGGAAACTTGGAAAATTGATTTATTCAATCGACCTGTACTTGATGAAATGTCCAAGGTAAAACAGCTGAACATGACAGGGCAAACGGAAGAGCTTTTTGAACGTTGGCGCACTCAATGGGATGATGTTGTCACAATGAAACTCCCGAATCTAGAGGAAATGCTATTTGATGCGGAAGAATACATTGATCGCTACCGGTTTCAAAAGGCAAAAACGGTTCAAATTGAAATTAGCCGGAATTTACAAGAAACAGAAGATCAAATTAAAAATATTTTAGAAGAGTTACATGAACTTGTAGGTAGCGAAGAGAAAAATAGAGTTGAGATTGAACAACTGAAAGAGTTATATCGAGAAACAAAAAAGACATTGCTTGCTCACCGGCATAGCTTTGGAAAATCAGAAAAACACCTAGACAAGCAACTTGATGATATAACAAAGAAGTTCCATGAGTTTGATGAAAAGACAGTACAAGGGAATTATCTTGAAGCACGTGAGCTGGTATTACTAATTGATAGTAACTTACGTAACATTAAGAGTAATATGGATGCCATTCCTCAGCTTTTAATTGAATGTCAGTCACTCTTACCTTCGCAAATAGCAGAAGTGCAAGAAGGCTATCGAGAAATGACAGACCAAGGATATTATTTAGGGCATATCCACTTGGAAGATGAAATCGAAGCATTGAAAGAAGAGTTAACTAAACTCTTGAACTTGATTGAAGAAACAGAAATTGAAAAAGCAGAAGAAGGCATTAATGAAGTAAAAGAACGAATTGATATTATTTTTGATCTTTTGGAAAAAGAAGTTACGGCCAAACATTTTGTGATGCAAAATGAAAAAGGTACAGTGGGTCTTCTAAATACTGTTCAAGAAGAAAGCGATCATCTCTCAGAAGAAGTGATACATGTTCAGGAAAGCTATCATTTAACTGAAAGTGACTTCGAAATTCAAAGGCACTTAGAAAAGGAACTTTCTTCTGTATCAAAAAAATATGAAATTTTACTTGAAAAAATAACATCGAATGAAACGGCTCAAACATTGATTTGTGAAGAACTAAAATCGATAAAAGACCAACTAGATGCCATTCGTGAAGAACAGGAGAACTTCTCGCAAAAGCTTCAGGCACTTAGGAAAGATGAATTTGAAGCAAGGGAAACACTTAGAGATTTAACGAAAAGGGTAGGGGAAACGATTCGACTTGTTTCGAAGAGTAATATCCCAGGATTACCAGAGGATTATAAGTATTTATACGAGGACGCAAATGAAAGCATCCAAAATGTCAAATATCAGCTAGAAGAAAAGCCGCTTAATATCTCAGCTTTGAATCAGTACTTAGAAATTGCCGTTTTAACAGTTGAGAAGTTAGCTAATACAACTGTAGAAATGATTGAAAATGTGTTGCTAGCTGAAATGGCGATTCAATATGGAAACCGTTATCGTAGCCAGTATCCTTCCGTTGCTAAAGGGTTAACAAATGCTGAAAATTCCTTTAGGCATTTCGAGTATCAAGAAGCATTGGAACAGGCTGCTGCATCGATTGAAGCAGTTGACCCAGGAGCCTTAAAGAAAATAAAGGCATCCGCCGAAACAAATTAGAAAAAACCGATTTGGCCATTTGCTGAATCGGTTTTCCTTTTTCTGAATCTAGGCTACAGCGCCCAGCGACTAGTGGCCTTCGCTTAACGGGCGCTTCCGCTTTTTGATTTAAATAATGATTCTTTTTAAAAGAACAAAGTTTATGATAAGATTTACTTTGCGTAAAGGGTTAGAGGAGGTTACAAACTAAATGATATATTATGACAATAGTGCGACTACGAAGCCGTATAGAGAAGTCCTAGATTCCTTTTTGACAGTATCAAGTGAGTATTTTGGTAATCCTTCCTCGCTCCATGGATTGGGTGTAACCGCAGAAAAATTATTAACCCAGGCTAGAACTCAAGTGGCGAATCTTCTAGCTGTAAAACCAAATGAGTTATATTTTACATCTGGTGGTACAGAAAGTAATAATTTAGCATTGAAAGGAACGGCCTTATTATATAAAAATCGTGGGGGACACTTAATTTTATCGAGTATCGAACACCCTTCTGTACGTGGGGCGATGGAACAACTAAATGAGCACGGATTCGATATTACCCACTTGCCGGTGGATTCAAAGGGAAGAGTAAAAGTAGAGGATGTCAAAAATGCGATCAGGGAGGATACTATCCTTGTATCCATTATGCACGTTAATAACGAAATTGGAACAATCCAGCCAATTAAGGAAATTGGTGCGCTTTTAAAAAACTATCCTTCAATCCGCTTTCATATCGATGCCGTGCAGTCAATTGGTAAGGTACCATTATTCTTATATGAAGATAGCATAGATCTTTGTTCATTTTCTGCACATAAATTCCATGGTTTAAAGGGAACGGGTTTGCTATTTGTTAGAAACGGTGTAAAACTAGACCCGTTATTCTCCGGCGGAAACCAAGAGTGGAAATTGCGTTCGGGTACAGAAAATGTTGCTGGTGCAGTTGCTGCAGCTAAAGCCTTAAGAATGACGATGGTCAAAGGTGAACAAGGTATACCAAGAATGAAAAATATTATTAAGCGACTTAGAGCAGGACTCGGCAAAATTGAGGGTATTACCTTCAACACACCACGAGAAGAATCCGCACCACATATATTAAATTTTTCACTTAAGGGAATGAAATCCGAAGTACTTATTCATGCTCTTGAAGAGGAAGGAATTTACTTGTCGACGACTAGT
The DNA here is from genome assembly GCA_029256785.1 of Neobacillus sp. Classification (GTDB taxonomy): domain Bacteria; phylum Bacillota; class Bacilli; order Bacillales; family Cytobacillaceae; genus Neobacillus. The sequence goes on along the minus strand of JAQSXG010000216.1, from coordinate 2,973 downwards.
GCGTGTTCTTCAAAGAAAAAATCACCAAGTAAGACACTTTTAGCTATGGGGGTTCCCGAAGATATAGCGGAAAGTGCTTTTAGAATTAGCCTTTCCTTTGATAATACAGAAGAGGAAGCAGAAAGAGTTATTATGACCGTTGAAAAAGCGGTAAAACAACTAAGAAGGGTTTTGAAATAATATTATGAATTATGATCGAATATTGGTTCGCTATGGAGAAATATCAACTAAAGGACGCAATCGCAATATCTTTGTGGAAAAATTAAGGAAAAGTATTCGAAGGGCATTAGCCTCCTATCCAAATATAAAAATTGAAGCTGGTCGCGATCGGACATATGTCTTGTTAAATGGTGAAGACCCACAGGCAATTATTAAAGAACTTAAGAAAATCTTTGGCGTTCAGTCATTAAGCCCAGCGGTTAAAGTCGAGCGGGATCTTGAAAAAATGAAAGCAGCAGCACTGAAATTGGTTAAAAGTCTCTTTACTGAAGGAAATACCTTTAAGATTTCAACTAAAAGATCGGATAAAACGTTCGAACTTGATACAGACGGAGTGAATCAGGAGTTTGGTTCATATCTTTTGCAAAATATCCCTGGAATTAAAGTAGATGTAAAAAAACCAGATATTAACCTTAATATTGAGATTAGGAAAGAAGCAGTTTATTTATCATGTGAAAATATTTCAGGTGCAGGCGGACTCCCTGCTGCTTCTAGCGGCAAGGCGATGCTCATGCTTTCTGGTGGCATAGATAGTCCTGTTGCCGGCTTTATGGCCATGAAACGCGGAGTAGAAATTGAAGCAGTACATTTCTTTAGTCCTCCCTTTACGAGCGAAAGGTCAAAAGAAAAGGTTATCGACTTGGCAAAAAAACTTGCAGAAATACATGGCTCAATGAAACTTCATATTGTCCCATTTACGAAAATTCAACAATCCATTAAAGAACAAATCCCAGAAAACTATTCAATGACAACAACTAGAAGATTTATGCTTCGGATTACCGATGAAATCAGAAAGAAACAAGAGGCACTAGCCATTATTACTGGTGAAAATTTAGGTCAGGTAGCAAGTCAAACGATGGAAAGTATGTATGCGATTAATGAAGTTACGAATACACCGATTTTACGTCCATTAATTACTATGGACAAAAACGATATTATCAAAGAAGCAATAGAAATTGACACATATGATATTTCTATTCGACCTTTTGAGGATTGCTGTACTATTTTTGTACCAGCATCGCCAAAAACAAAACCGCGTAGAGATAAAGTCGACCATTATGAAAGTTTTTTTGACTTTGATTCTTTAATAGCGGAAGCAGTTCAAAATACAGAAGTTTTAACAATTAAACCAGATAGTTTGCAACCCATAGACAATAATTCATTATTTTAAACAGTAGAAATGTAAATTTTTTGTGAACAATTACCAATTGTAAAAAAGAATGAACCTCCTGTGTTCTACACATTATATAATCACAAGGAGGTGATATCACATGGCTAGTAACAATTCAAATCAATTACTTGTTCCTGGTGTTGAACAAGCACTTAACCAAATGAAATATGAAATTGCATCTGAGTTTGGTGTAAACCTTGGTGCAGAAACAACTTCACGTGCTAACGGATCTGTTGGTGGTGAAATCACTAAGCGTCTAGTTTCATTAGCTCAACAGCAAATGAGCGGCGGCGGTTCTTCATTCTAAAAACGAATAATATGGCTACAGAGAGTGGGATTCTATCCCGCTCTCTTTTTTGGGAGAAAAAAGTATTTTTATTAGAATAATAATTTTAAATCTTTTAATAATTTTGTATAATTGGTATTGTGATGGTATTTACTAAAATGATCGGAGGGGAACAAATGAAACGTGAAGAATTAATCGCACCAGAAAAGTATAATCTTGTATCAGAGGTTGAGAAATTCGCGAAGAACCCAGAACAAATAGCATTAAAATGGGAAAGTGAAGCAGGGGAAATCAAACAGATTACATATGTAGAGTTATTAAAAAGGGTGAATCAAGCTGGAAATGTCTTAACAGAAAGTGGGCTAAAAAAAGGTGATGTTGTTCTGGTCATAGTTCCTCGACTTATTGAGGCGTATATTGTTTATCTAGCTGCGCTGAAGGCGGGAATGGTTGTCATTCCAAGTTCGGAAATGTTGAGAGAAAAAGATCTTCAATACCGCATTACACATGGTGATGTAAAGGGCGTAGTGAGTTATTACCCATTCGTTGATCAATTTGTTCATATTAGCGAAGGAACACCGCTAGTTAAATTTACTATCGGGGCACAAGAAGAAGGTTGGATTCACTTAGATGAAAAAATGATAACAGCAGCTGAGGACTTCCAACTTTCGGATACATCTCGAGACGATATGGCGTTTTTATCCTATACATCTGGAACAACAGGAAATCCAAAAGGAGTCGTTCACACGCATGGCTGGGCTTTCGCCCATTTAAAAACGGCAGCATCTAAATGGTTAGGTATAGAAGAAGGGGATACTGTCTGGGCAACCGCTAGCCCAGGATGGCAAAAATGGATTTGGAGTCCGTTTTTATCTGTACTTGGATCAGGAGGTACAGGTTTCGTATACAATGGTAAATTCGAACCGAAAAAGTATTTGAGCCTGCTTGAAAAATATTCTGTAAATGTACTATGCTGTACTCCGACTGAATATCGGTTAATGGCGAAGGTTGAAAACCTGGATGAGTATCATTTGCCAAACCTTCATAGTGCAGTATCAGCTGGAGAACCACTCAACAGAGAGGTAATTGAGACCTTTAAAAGACAGTTCAACGTTGATGTCCGAGATGGATACGGGCAAACGGAAAATACGTTACTGGTAGGAATAACAAAAGGAATGGAACTAAAATCTGGATCCATGGGTAAGCCGACACCTGGGAACAGAGTAGAAATCATTAATGAAGACGGCGAAGTATGTCCGGTTGGAGAAGTTGGTGATATTGCTGTTCATGTCGAAAC
>JAQSXG010000215.1:7499-14337 GCA_029256785.1 Neobacillus sp. | reverse complement strand
CAAAAATAGTCGGTCTCTAGAGGGAGATTTTTCGTTCGAATAGGTGGAAAAAATGTCTTTTTTCTTGATTTCCAGTAGAATTAAAAGGATTTTGAAGAATTAGCCAAATCTTTCACTCGCATTCTATCTTCAGCATCCATGAAAAAAGTTCGATAGTTAGTAATCTTCTCGCTTTACCATGGACGATTTTTGAACGGAATCCGTCTAGTTAATTCTGACAGATTCAAAGAGAAGATCCATAGGAAAAAAGACTATTGATAGAGATAGACTTTTGGCAAATGAACTAGATCGTCTCATCTCGGAAGGTTATCTAAATAAGCCAAACACAGCGAAAAATCTCCATTCATAATGGATAGGAAGCTCGCGGAAAAGAAATTTACGGAAATCACCAATCTTCTTAGCAAGCCTCCGCTTAACAAAATAATTGTTTCGCTTTTCGGAAAAAGTTCGCCAAAAATCTTCGTGCATAAAGATTATACATCAAAGTATGAGAAAATGTCAAAGGAAGAGGTTTTGGAATTGATACGTAATAGTGAGAAAAAAGAAGAAAAGAAATGTTTTAACCGTTGAAATGTGTTAGTTCCGTACTTTTTGAATATAGCAATGAAGGAGTATATCATTGCGGCAAGCACTGCCGCTTCATGGCTTCCCACAAAGAAATAATTTTCACTTTCCAGTGCAATTGCACGAATGGCATTCTCAACAAGATTATTAATCGTACAGTTTATAACTGATACTTGTAAGAAAAGCAAACAGAAAATTCTAAAATCTTTCTTAAATATCAGTAAATAGCAAAAAAATCTGAATAGCCACTCACAGAATCAAACTATTTTCTTTGCACTGTTACAATTATAAACATTAAAACAAATTAATAATCAACGCATTTCAAAACACATTTTAAAAACCCACATTTATATTCGATTTATTAATGATTTTTTTTAATTTCAAAGAAATTAATAACTAAATCCATAATTATGAAAATATTAATATTAACAGCCTTGTTGGCTCTTACTTTATTTGGATTATCCTCTTGCGATAAGCACACTGAAAATCAAGAAAAAATTCAACATAATCATGCGGAGGAAGATGGTTTGCTTTGCCTGACAAAAATGCCATCAGCAGAAGAAATTGAGCGTAAAATGAAAGCCTCTGCACAGGCGACTACAGTCGATATAAATCAACCTGTATGTATAAATGTTTTCTTTCATATAGTACGTCCTGACAACGGAATAGGAGGACTATCACAAGCAAATTTAACCGTGGCACTAGATAGCCTCAATAGATTTTTTAATAGACATGGTATTTATCTACGATCAAGTGGATCTGATTTTATCAACAACTCACAATTGTTCGATGTTGACACCGAGACCGAGCAAAACCAATTATTTAATGTTAATAAGACCTCGAATGCTATTGATATTTATTTTGTAAACACGTTAGGCTACGGTACAGGAGGTGTCGCACAAGGAATTACCTCGAAAGCTTTTATCGTGACAAATAATCATTTCAATGATCATGTGCCGGCTCATGAGATGGGACACTGCTTGGATCTGTGGCATACCTTCCAGGGTACTAGACCTGGTACTAGTGGATGTGCTGAAAATAAAAATGGATCAAATTGTACAACATGTGGTGATTATGTATGTGATACGCCTGCTGATGATAGTTACGGGACGTTGAATGGTTTTAGTCCTAATTTTTTCAATGTTATGTCATACTATGCAAGGATAGGATCATATTTTACTGATGGACAAAAAACAAGAATGAAAACAGCAATTTTAAATTCAACGCTTCTGAATGCTGTGAGAAGCACTGCCTGTACGTATCCGGTTTTAGCATCTAACAAAACGTTATATTGTTCGGATACTGAGAATCTTTCCTTTACGTTACAGAATGGCGGAAACAATGTAACATGGAGAGTTTCAAATAACGCTACCATAGTATCTCAATCAAATAACGCATTAACAATTCAACCAAATCTTCAAAGCAGCACAAGTAGACACGTATGGGCCGAAGCTGTTTTACCTTTTCAGACAATTAGAAAAGAATTTTATATTGGGACACCAAGAGTAGCACTCACTGGATATTGTACCGATAACAATTCTTCTTACTGTCATCTTAATTGGATGGGATTTCCGGTCCAAAGCGTTGGCCAGCCTTTCACATTGTCGATGTTAGGTCAGGGAGATACAGGGGTAGGCACAGATTATGAATGGGAGAAAGTTGACGGGAACTTCATCTTTACTAGTGACGGCGGTTACCAAACTAATCCTGTGAACAATGGTACAAAAAATATAGGAAAAACCGCAACTATAAAAGCAAATAGCTCAGGAAGTTCTAGCATGCACTTTAAAATTCGGGCTAAAAATGGATGTGGATTCGGACAATCTCAGCAAATTTCATTTGATGTTCACTAATTCATGATAGGCAATATAAATAGATACTTATGAAATTTTCGGTTTTAATGATCATCACTGTCATTGTATTGTCTTGCAATAAAATGATAGTAAACAAGGACTTGAACAGAATTCAAGGTAGATGGAAGGTTATCGCAGAAAACTCCGGCGTACCAGATAATCATCATAATGTTGAAAATGGACCTGAACTGGTGTTTAAGAAAGATGGAACATTCTGGTCAAATATGCACAGCTGTCAGAACGGAAACTATATAATCACAAAAGATACTATTACGCTTGAGTATACTTGCGCTGATATGGAGGAAGCAACCCATAGTCTTCAAAAGCATGCGTATTCGCTAAAAAACGGTGTATTAAGAATGAAAGAGTCCTTTCTAAATTGTTTTGAGGGCTGCTATTTTGATTATAAAAAGATTTCGGATTAATAGGATAATATTGCTTATAGAAAATGCCGCATTCCACTTGGGCCAAACTTCATTGATCGGTTGTTATCTCCGTCATGCGGAAATCATACGGTTCGTGACAGCAATCCTAATAAACAGTAAGAGCGTGATGCGACTACAGCATATCAAAAGAAAGGGTAGCCGTAATTAATTTCCCTAGTCTAAACAAAATTAGTAAGGGGATTTTAAAATTTACATCGGCTCCAATAGCCGACATATTAAGGAAATACCCTTCAAACTGCTTTAAGATAAACCGAACAAAAAACGCGACGCCTTTTCAAAAAGGTGCCGCGTTTTTTGTTCGGTTTATCTTTTACTTCATATTTCCATCAAACCCTTGGAGTAATATTCGAAGTTCTTTTGCTGCGACCCCATGCAATATTATGTAATTCTTCCGCCGCATCGTAGGGTTTTCCCGATATTTGGTTGACGCCAGCCGGTATACGTCTATATTTTCAATCCCAAGATCGCATAGCTTCAACACGACTAATGTTTAGCCAAAAAAATATAAACGATATTTTTTAAATAAAATTTCAATAAAATATATTTCAATGACAGATTATAGCGTCCAATAATCCAGCAATATCAAGTTAATTATCAGACTCCGCATTCTAGCAAAAAGAGTTTAGTTTAGTATTACGAAAATAGTTCTCATTTTTCCAACCTCTACAACCGTTACATCCAATTATCTAAGAAGTTATTAAAAACCTCACAGTAGCCCAGATTTGTTGGAATATTATCGTGTTTGCAATAAAATCTATATATTGCTTTTCAAATCAATTTAAAGTGAGGGATTCAATGATATCAAAAAAATATAGCGTTAACTATATCTTTTGGTTTTGTGCTTTTTTTATTCTTAATATGAATACTGGTTATGGCCAGACAATCATACCCACAGGCACGCCGTTTGTAAAGCAATACAAAAAAAGTCAATACAAGGCAGGCAACCAGAATTGGTCTTTGGGTATTGATCAAGAAGGACGGATCTTTAGCGCCAATACGGAAGGATTACTGCGATTTGACGGACAATACTGGCGGATGTACCCACTTCCTAACCATTCAATGGTCCGCAGTGTTGCTGTTGATAAAGCCGGAAGAGTATTTACAGGCGGGCGGGGTGAATTTGGTTACTGGACGTCAGGACCCTTTGGTGAGATGACTTATCATAGCCTATCCAAATTGGTCGCGGATAAGACTTATTTTCCAAATGAAGAAATCTGGAAAATTATTGTGGAGGATAATCGTGTATTCTTCCATACCTTTTCCAAGTCCTATATCTGGGAGAATAATAAAATCAGACCACTGACGGCTAAAGGCGAGCCGTTCTTATTTCCCCATCAGCTCAACGGTCAACTTTTCTTTGAACAGTTACCTAGTGGTCTACATGAATTCAAAGCTGGGAAACTGGTACCTGTACAAGGTAAGGAGACTCTCCGGGACAAAAATGTTTTAGCAATATTACCCTATGATAAGGATAACTCAATAATAGCGACCGCGCGACATGGACTTTATCTGATGTCGTCCAACGGAATAATTAAACAATGGGCAATTCCCGCCAATTCCATCCTTAGTCAATCTCAAATAAATAACGGTATTTATCTATACCAAGGGCAATATGCTTTTGGAACCATTCAAAATGGTGTGATTATTATCAATAAAACAGGAGAAGTTGTCCAACATATCAATAAAAATAATGGTTTACAGAATAATACGGTACTTAGTATTGTAAAAGATAAACAACAAAATATCTGGGTAGGGCTAGATAATGGAATTGACCGTATTGAGATCAACTCTTCTTTATCTTTTTACACAGACTTTATAGGTAAAATAGGTACTGTATATACTTCAATTATCTACCGGGGGAAAATTTACTTAGGAACAAACAAGGGGTTATTCGTCAGTGAATGGAAGGGTCTAAACAACTATAATTCATTAGATTTCACACAAGTCCCCAATTCAAATGGTCAAGTCTGGACATTGGCTATTTTTGGCGATGACCTCATTTGTGGTCATAACGAAGGAACTTTTAAATTGGTCAGCGGTAAACTGGAAAAGATCTCCCAAATTACGGGGGGTTGGATATTCAAACCTATTTTTGGAACGAAGAATATTCTCCAGGGGAATTATACTGGATTATCAAAATTTGTTTTTGATGGCACACAGATTCTATTTGTCCAGCAATTTTCTTCGATCAAGGAACCTGTTCGATTTTTAGCACAAAAAGACAACCATTCATTTTGGATCGGGGATTGGGGACAGGTACAGTTAATTGATTTTGATCCGAGCTTCCAAAAAGCACACATTCAGTTTACATCGATGCAAGACAGCCTTGCTGCTAAACGAAGATTTACTGGAATTTATACCCTGGAAAATAATCTCGTTTTCGCTACGGACAGTGGATTCATGCAATTTGACAACATTGTGAAGCGCTTTACTTATTCCGATGAATTAAACAATGCCTTAGGGAGTTATAAAAATTCAAATAAGATTATCCCTATCAATACCAACAGCTATTGGTTTATTCAGAAAACAAAAATCGCCAAGGTCGATTTTGATAGCAAAGGAAAACTGAAGATAGATTCCAATCTGCTCAGCCCTTTGCAAGATCGCATGATGAATAATTATGAAAATATCCTTCCCATTGAAAATCACTACTATCTGATTGGGTTGGATGATGGTTTTGCTATCTATCGGAATTCAGGTCAAGATCGTAAATATATATTGCCTCCTCCTCAGATCGCTCAATTGACCAATCTTACAACCGGAGAAACGATTATACCGAATGGAGACCTTAGGCTGGCATCATCCGAGAATAACCTCAGGGTGAGTTTCTCAAGCCCCTATTACTCCTCTTCACCATTACAATATCAGTATTATTTAGAAGGTTATTCGGATAAATGGTCGGATTGGAGTGAAACAGCTTATCAAGATTTTACAAACTTGCCGTATGGGGATTTCGAAATTAAGATACGGGCCAGAACCAACACCGGCTTGACTTCGGAGGTACGGACAATATCTTTTACAATTCAATATCCCTGGTACCTATCATGGTGGGCAAAAATCTGCTATATTTTGATGATTACAGGATTGATTTATCTTATTTATAATTTCAATCTTCAACGAGAAAGAAAAAGACAGTTTCAAGCGAAGCGAAAATGGTTAGAAGAAAAGAAAATTGCTCTGGAAAGGGATGCCGAACAACAGGAGAAAGAATGGATTAAATTAAAGAACCAACAATTGGAAGCTCAGCTCAGCCTAAAGAACAAGGAACTGGCCAATGCAGCGCTCAATATCGTCTATAAAAATGAAATGTTGAACAATCTACATGATGAACTCAAACAGCTCAAAGATGCAGAAGGAAACAGACTCAGTTCCGACGAATTGAAAAAAATAAATAAGCTAATCGAAGACGCCCATAACGACGATCGTGACTGGCATATTTTTGAAAAAAGTTTTAATGAATCACATGAGAATTTCTTTAAAAAATTAAAGCAGGAGTTTCCGGATCTTGTTCCTAATGATTTAAAACTATGTGCTTATTTACGGCTCAATATGTCCAGTAAAGAGATTGCTTCTCTGCTCAACATCAGTACGCGAGGTGTCGAGATCAGACGCTACCGATTGCGCAAAAAATTAGGCCTACCAACTGACAAAAACCTGTCCGAATTTCTGTTGGAACGTTAAAATTTCGCTACAAAGACTACATCATTACCACACAAGCGCTTTAGTGTAAAAACAACACTAAAGCGCTCTTTTTTTTACGCAAAATCAAATATTAAACATTTCAAAACCAGAGCTTTAAAATAAATTTAAAACAATATTGAGAAAGCATAAATACAGTGTAGTAGTGATGTGAAAATGTTAAATTTTGGCGAAGTTGTACTACATCAACATATTTGCTCCAGGGAAATAACCAACTGTATTTTAAACAAACACCAAAAATTTACGATATGAGGAATCTATCCGCATTATTTTTGA
>JAQSXG010000215.1:0-7489 GCA_029256785.1 Neobacillus sp. | reverse complement strand
AACTTCTATACAAGGGGTAGTCAAAGATGGCTCAAGCATGGTATCCATGCCCGGGGTCACCATTAGTATTAAAGGGAAAACAGTATCTACAAAAACCGACGCAACGGGGAAATTTCAGATCAATGCCTCTCCTACCGATTCATTGGTATTTAACTTTCTAGGTTATCGCAAACAAACGGTATACATCGGAAATCAGACGCAACTCAGCGTTTTTCTAGAGAATGAAAATAAAGCCCTGGAAGAGGTTGTTGTCATCGGTTATGGTACACAAAAAAAGGCTGACCTGACGGGATCAATTAGCTCCTTGAAATCATCTGATATCACTAAACAGCCTGCGATGTCAGCGATGCAATCTATTCAGGGTAAAGCCGCGGGTTTGAATATTATTGCAAACGAGGCTCCGGGATCTTCCCCAAATGTCATTATTCGGGGGCTGGGTACAGCTCTAGGTGGCAGAAACCCGCTATATATTGTGGACGGTATCGCGCAAACAGATATTAATAATATTAATCCATCTGATATCGAATCTATGGATGTTTTAAAGGATGCATCCTCGGCCTCCATATATGGTCTTCGAGCAGCAAATGGTGTCATCATCGTAACGACGAAGAAAGGTAAGACAGGTACTGTAAATATTAATTATGAAAGCTATGCGGGAATGAAGAAAATTCTTAACCGTGTAAAAATGGCCAATTCATCGCAATTCATTACCTATGCGAACGAGTTCTTGGAGTCGGTTAAAGGAGATTATTTATTGGACTCTGCTCAAACAACCAATACAGATTGGTTTGATGAAATGCTCAGAACCGGTAGCGTCTATAATAACGCAATCAACATTTCTGGAGGTACTGATAAAGTCGATTATTTTGTATCAGCCAACAACTTCACTGAAAACGGAATCCTCGATGGATCGAAATATATCCGGAATACCCTACGTAATAATAATGTATACAAGCTATTCAACAACCGTCTTAAGTTTAGTCAAAACCTTAATTTGACTTTAACTAAAGCTACCCCGAAACCCTACAGTGCATTTACAACGGCTTACAGGCAGTCTCCTTTGGTTCCCGTGATGTATAGCAATGGGCGATATGGGACAAATAGTGTCAATACAACAACGGGGATAGTTGGTTTAGAAACCGCTCCCGGCGAAAGCTTAGGTAACCTAAACTCTGAAGGTAATCCGATATATGAAGTTCTCCGTCAAAATCAATTGACAAATACATTGCGTTTACAAGGAAGCTTTGAAGGGGAGTTTAAAATAACGGACTATTTAAAAATCAATTCACGTATCGGCGGTAATAAGTTCTATTCAAAGGACAGACAATTTGTAAATATCAAAGAAAATTATCTCAATGCTAACCCATTAAAGACAGAGACCGATTTTTACAATGAGAAAGCAAAAGGTGGGGTAGGAAACATTGCTTTTGCAGATAATAGTCTTAAGTACGAAAATCTAGAACAATTCAGGTGGTCATGGGAGAACTTCTTGACTTTTAACAAAAGTTTTGACAAACATAATGTAGAAGCTGTATTGGGTATGTCTCGCGAAAAATATGACATCAATAGTATGAATAGCCAAATGGGATATACTGTCCCGGGACAAGAACAGTACTGGAATATTGATTTAGCCTCAGATGAATACGAGATAGTCAATCGCCAGACCTATTATACGCCAAGGGCTCTAGCTTCTTATTTTGGTCGTATCGCTTACAATTATGACAGCCGTTATTATTTTACGGGTACATTGAGACGAGATGGTTCCAGCGTCTTTAAAAATACTGGAAAATACTGGGGAACTTTCCCTTCAATCGGTCTGGGATGGAATATCTCCAATGAAGAATTTATGAAAGATGCCTCTTGGATCAATTTGTTGAAATTAAGAGGAAACTGGGGTAAGTTAGGTAATCAGGATATTCCGCTTAATGTTTCCACAATCATGAATAGTCCTGGAGCTTCTAATTACAATTATATTTTTGGCCCCGAACAGAATTTAGTATATGGCAGTGCGTATGGCACACCTGCAGTTGACCTCACCTGGGAAGTAACCCGCGAAACTGGAGCCGGTATTGATTTTGCATTCTTAAACAATAACTTATCCGGATCCATTGACTATTATCATAAATTAAACACAAACACGATCTTAAATGTAACCCCCACGTTAACCTCTCCTTCAGAGCAGAACTTTTACGCCCATGGAGCTAAAGTCCTGAACCAAGGGGTAGAAATTGTTTTAAATTGGAACAAAAGTATTAGCCCCGATTTCAGTTACACCGTAGGTGTAAATTACGCCTATAACAAGAATAAAGTTACAGACGTTACACCCGCCTATGATGGCGCAACTGGTGGTAGCTTAAACAATGGACAAATAACAAAACAACTTCGCCTTGGGCAGCCTATCTATGGATGGTGGATGTTTGAGTCTATTGGTGTATTTCAGGATGCGAATGATATCGCTAATAACCCTTCTTTCGGACCTGCTAAACCTGGTTATTTAAAATATAAAGATCAAAATAGTGATGGTGTAATTGATACCCGAGATAAAAAATTCTTTGGTTCATTCTTACCATCTTCGACTTACGGGATCAATATAGGTATCAATTATAAAGCAATTGACTTTAATCTGTCAGGTTACGGAGTTGCAGGTAATAAAGTCTATAACGGGCTGAAAAGTATAAGGCAAAATGCAGGTGAAAACGTTACGTTGGAAACGTTTGAAAACCGCTGGAAAGGAGCAGGTTCAACCAATGTACATCCAGGTGCTGAACATGCTTATTGGGCTTCTAGTTATTATCTAGAATCAGGTAGCTATTTCCGCATCAATAACATCACCTTAGGTTATACATTTCGTAATCTATACAGTTCAAAATCAAATTTGCGATTATACGTAACGGCTCAAAACCCATTCATGTTTACCAACTACAGTGGTTTCTCTCCCGAATTGGCGGGCGATGGTAGTCCCAATTTAACTTCAGGGATAGAACTATCCGCTTATCCAACTACACGTAATTTCCTGTTCGGACTTAATATGCAATTTTAACCTTGTTAAATCTTACTGACAATGAAAATAAATAAACTTTATATAATCCTACTGGCAACGACAGGAGTCGTTATGCATGGATGTAAAGACAGTAACTTTCTAGATGTTCCTTCACGTGAAAGGGTTGAAGCAAATGATAGTGAGCAGGTATTTACTCCAGAACAATTTATTAATGGAGTCTATGGCATGTTTACAGACTGGGATTACTCCTTTTCTTATATCGGGATAACAGATATGATGTCGGATAATGCGGATAAAGGAAGTTCAGCAACAGACAATGGCGGGGACAAAGCAGATTTGGACAACCTAACTTATACAACAACAACGAGTTCATTTAAAGATATGTGGGCTCGTTGGTATAAATCAATTGGACGGGCTACGCAAGCAATAGAATATACCGAAAAGTTTGGTTTGACCGATGCCGCTTACAAAAATAGATTGATTGGTGAAGCACGTTTTCTAAGAGCATTAAACTATTTCTATCTTGTACGTAGCTGGGGAGATGTTCCGATTCAAGATCGCGATCTTATCAAAAGAGAGCCTGCAGCAGAAGTTTATTCCTATATTGAAGCTGATCTGCAATTTGCTATCGACAATCTTCCGGTAAAATCTGCTTATGCGGCAAAAGATCTCGGACGCGCCACCAAAGGGGCAGCACAGGGATTGTTATCGAAAGTATATCTTTATCAAAGTAAGTGGCAACAGGCAGCTGATATAGCCAAAACTGTTATCAACTCAGGGGGATATAGCCTTGAAAAAGACTACGCAACAATTTGGCGCTTGGCGGGAGAAAATGGCCCCGAATCCTTATTTGAATGGCAAGCGCGGGGGACATCAATTGCTCTTGGGGTTAAACAATATAGCCAGGTACAAGCTCCGCGTGGTGGTCTGGTAAAACTCGGCTGGGGGTTTAATATCCCGAGCCAAAATTTATTGGATGCTTTCAATGCTGAAAAAGATAATATCCGTCGCGATGCAACCATTATTTTTAGAGGTGAAACCCTTTACGATGGTCGACTAATTGACAATGGTGTGGAAAATCCAATGTACAACGAGAAAGCCTACTCTTCCGCTAATGGAGGTGCTGAATACACGGACAAAAATGTACGTTATCTCCGTTTAGGTGAAATTTACCTTATCGTTGCTGAAGCTGCAAATGAGCTTGGCAATAGCAGCGAAGCGCTGAATGCCTTGAACACTGTACGAACACGCGTAAAATTAGCCAACGTAACAACGACCGACCAGGCTCAGCTTCGTCAATTGATCTGGAAAGAAAGACGTCTTGAATTGGCATTCGAACATGATCGCTGGTTTGATTTAATTCGTACAAAACAGGCAAAAACTGCGATGGCTGCGAATGGAAAGACATTTCAGGATAAAATGTTGCTTTTTCCGATTCCGGAAGATCAACGTATTCAGACTCCAGAAATGCCGCAAAACCCAGGCTGGTAACACAAAAAATAACTCCGTTCAAACGGCGTTTGGCCGTTTGAACATTTTTTAAGACTTTAAACAACACTATCCATGAGAAATCGAATAGCGTATACTTACCTAACTGGTATTGCTTTGGTCCTTCTTCTCAGCAGTTCATGCCGAAATACTTCCACCGTCAGTACTGAGAATGCGTCCAACGGTGATTCTATAAGCCACCCTATTATCAATGAAGATTCTTTGTTAACAAATATCCAGCAACAGACCTTTCAATATTTCTGGGAAGGTGCCGAACCAACATCGGGATTGGCACGTGAACGTATTCATATGGACGGTGTCTACCCTGAGAATGATCGTAATGTTGTGACGATCGGTGGTAGCGGTTTCGGTCTTATGAGCATGATTGTCGCCATGGAACGTGGATTTATCAGCCAAGAACAAGGGGTTCAAAAGTTGGATCACATCATGAATTATTTGGGCAAAATCGAACGATTCAAAGGCGCATGGGCACATTGGTATGATGGTGAACTGGGTACAGCAAAGCCTTTTAGTGAAAAAGACAATGGTGGAGATATTGTTGAAACTGCGTTTCTAGCACAAGGCTTACTGACGGTTCGCGAGTACCTGAAGGACAAAAGCGATGCGGCCAAAACCGTTGCACAAAAAGCAGATAAACTCTGGAAAGAAATCGATTGGAATCACTATACAAATGGACAAAATGTACTTTATTGGCATTGGAGCCCTAAATTTAACTTTCAGCAAAACCATCCAGTCAGAGGGTATGATGAATGTTTGATTACCTATATTTTGGCAGCTTCTTCTCCCTCCCACCCTATTGCTCCCAGTGTATACCATGAAGGATGGGCAAGATCTGGCGGGATTAAAAGCACGGCTAAAAAATATGATATTCCGCTAGCAATTAAACAGAATGCTAAAGAAGGCGAAGTAGGCCCTCTTTTTTGGGAACACTATTCTTACTTGGGATTAAGCCCAAAAGGCCTAAAAGATCAATATGCTGATTATTGGGAGGTAACCAGCAATCATGTCAAAATAAATTTAGCTTATGCCAAGCTCAACCCTAAAGGTTATAAAGGCTATGGGCCCGACAAAGGCTGGGGCTGGACAGCCAGTTATTCCATCAAAGGCTACGATGCACACCATCCGGACAACGATCCCGGCGTAATCTCGCCAACAGCAGCCTTGTCTTCCATGCCCTACACTCCGCACGAAAGTATCCAATTTGCGCAATACCTAAATAATCAATTGAGCGATAAAGTTTGGGGCAAATATGGCTACTATGATGCCTATAGCGAAACTGCCAACTGGTTTCCGCAACGTTATCTCGCGATCGATCAGGGACCTATTGTTGTCATGATCGAAAACTACAGAACAGGAAAAATCTGGGACTTATTCATGCAAGCACCGGAGATTCAGCAGGGATTGAAAAAACTTGGTTTTACGAGTCCCTATTTAAAGTAGTGGTTAATTTGGAATCATTTTTAATCTGTCACACGTTGAAAATGGTTCCACCCACGAAAATATAAAATTATCAACAACGGGCTCGATCATCTACCTCAAGCTTATTTTATAAATAAATATTACAATCAGCAACCAAATCGGGTGTTATGCGCTCAATTAAAATATTTAGTTCATAACGTATAAAAAAATAATACAATGAAAAAAGTAGTAGGAACATTCCTCCTTGCATTTTTAGCTTGGCATGCCAGTCCGGCACAATCGAATCAAAAAATGGATCAGTTTATTGACCAACTTATGGCCAAAATGACCATCGAAGAAAAGATCGGACAGCTGAATCTAGTCACCGGCGGGGAGGCGACAACGGGAACTACGGTTTCCACGGATGTGGAAGCCAAAATACGAAATGGACAGATTGGTGGTATCTTTAGTATGAGTACACCATCCAAGATTCGCAAAACCCAAGAAATTGCAATCAAACAGTCCAGACTTAAGATTCCAATTATCTTCGGTATGGATGTAATACATGGCTATCGCACTGTTTTCCCTATTCCTTTGGGGCTTGCAGCGACATGGGACATGGACTTAATTCAGCAGTCTGCCCGTATTGCTGCCGAAGAGGCTACAGCTGATGGCATAAACTGGGCTTTTTCGCCGATGGTGGATATTTCCAGAGATCCAAGATGGGGGCGTATTTCTGAGGGTGCGGGTGAAGATACTTACCTAAGTTCAAAAATCGCTGAGGCCATCGTCCATGGCTTCCAAGGGGATAATTTAGCGGCATACAACACGATGATGGCCTGTGTCAAACATTTTGCGTTATACGGCGCAGCAGAAGGTGGCCGGGACTACAATAGTACAGACATGAGTCTCCATCGTATGTACAATGAATATCTACCTCCCTACAAAGCGGCCATAGATGCTGGGGCTGAAAGTATTATGACTTCTTTCAACGACATTAATGGGGTTCCTGCTTCGGCCAATAAATGGTTGATGACCGATGTATTACGTAAACAATGGGGCTTTAAAGGTCTGGTTGTAACCGACTATACCGCTATTAACGAACTAACAGCGCATGGACTTGGAGATCTGCAACAAGTTTCGGCTTTAAGCTTAAATGCCGGAGTTGACATGGATATGGTGGGCGAAGGTTTTCTAACCACGTTGAAAAAATCACTTGATGAAGGTAAAGCTAAAATCACTGATATTGATAGAGCTTGTCGGTTTGTACTGGAAGCGAAGTATAAACTGGGATTATTTGAAGATCCCTATCGTTATTGCAATGAGCAGCGTGCGAAAACGGTAATCGGTTCCGCAGCTAATCATGCAAAAGCAAGAGAAATTGCGACTAAATCATTTGTTTTACTGAAAAATGAAAATCAGACGCTCCCATTAAAAAAAACAGGTACGATCGCTGTGATTGGCCCACTAGCCAACTCAGGCGCCAATATGCCGGGGACCTGGAGTGTGAGTGCAGAATTGGAGAAAACGGCATCTTTGGTAGAGGGCATGAAAGCAGTATTGGGTGACAAAGTAAATATT
>JAQSXG010000214.1 GCA_029256785.1 Neobacillus sp. | reverse complement strand
TCTAATAAGGGAAACGACTCGTTTTTTTATGCTAAAAAATGGAATTATTTTATAGCGGGCTTTAATCTGAGAAGGATTAAAGCCTTTTTTGTTGAACTTTTATTAATTAAAGCACTGCAAAGCAGTTTACATGGGGGAGTGAAAAAGTGAGAAAAATGGTTATTGTTTCTTTTTTAAGTATTGTGGTTTTAACTATTGGACTTTTTTCTTTTATAAAATTAAATCCACCTTTGGTTAGTGGGACGGTTGTTACTAGTGAGAACAATCATGCGGTAGTAGTTGAAATAGGAAATAAAGGTTTGAGTAATGTGAAGATTAAGGGTGTGTTAATCAATAATAATGAACAACCTCTCATGCGAAAGATGCAGGTGAGCAATCATTTAAAAGGTTTTCTTATCACGGATACTTTAAATAGTGAGGCAGGTGAGTATGGAATGAGTGAAATGGAGGATGTCGCCATTCTCCCTGACACATCACCAACCACACAGTTAGAAA
The DNA here is from genome assembly GCA_029256785.1 of Neobacillus sp. Taxonomy (GTDB): domain Bacteria; phylum Bacillota; class Bacilli; order Bacillales; family Cytobacillaceae; genus Neobacillus. The sequence goes on along the minus strand of JAQSXG010000214.1, from coordinate 6,972 downwards.
AAGCCAATAACGGTACTGCCACAAAAAACGATAAAATTTATCATTTCCCGACAGAAGACTCCCGCCTCAAGGAATGTGAAGGGCGTAGCCCAATGAGTAGGCGGGAGATGAATGTCGGTTGGTGCTAGCCAAACTGCCCTCATTATGATATAATCAGAACAAATGTTCCGTTAAGTGAGGTGAATATTTTGTTAAGATATAAAGCCTTCAAATTTAGAATCTATCCGAATAAAACTCAGATTGAACTCATTAATAAGACCATTGGCTGTTCCAGATTTGTATTCAACTTCTTTTTAGGTAAACAAAAAGAGAAAGATTCTTATTGGTCTATTGTTGAAGAAATGGTTCAAAACGATCAACTTCAAGCGAATAATTGGAAAGGAACATGCTTAAATAAATTTGAAACGGTTAAATCACTTCCTGAATTAAAGAAGCAGTATCCTTTTTTAAAGGAAGTAGATAGCATCGCTTTGCAAAAATCTATCGAGAACTTAGCTGATTCTTATTCTCGCTACTATAAAAAACAAAACAAACAACCACGATTTAAGTCTAAAAAGAACCCCATCCAATCTTACACAACCAAGCATACCAACGGGAATATCAAAGTCTTTGAAAATAAAATTAAATTACCGAAACTTGGTCTTATTCGTTTTGCGAAAAGTCGTGAAGTAAAAGGGCGAATTATGAGTGCAATCATAAGGCGGAACCCTTCAGGTAAATATTTTGTTTCTCTAGCAACAGAGACAGAAGTGACAGAATTACCTAAAACCCAATCGGCTATTGGTATAGATATGGGCGTAAAGGACTTTGCTACTCTCTCGAATGAGAAAATCTACCCCAATCCAAAGTTCCTCCGTACTTTAGAAACAAAATTAATAAAAGCACAGAGAATCATGAGTAGGCGAACCTTAGGGGGAGCGAACTGGTACAAAGCAAAAATTAAAGTAGCACGCATTCATGAAAAAATAGCAAATGCTAGAAAAGATTACTTAGACAAGATTTCAACCGATATTGTCAAAAACCACGACCTCATCGGTTTGGAAAACTTGTCGGTATCCAATATGCTAAAGAATCATAATCTTGCAAAAGCGATTAGTGAAGTTTCGTGGTCGCAATTCAAAACAATGATTGAATACAAAGCGAAATGGTATGGCAAGCAAGTCGTGACCGTCGCTACAAACTTCCCTTCCAGTCAGATTTGTTCTTGTTGTGGCTATAAAAACCAAGATGTTAAAAATCTCGGATTGCGTGAATGGGATTGTCCGAAGTGCCATGCCCATCATCAAAGGGATATTAATGCAGCGCTAAATCTTAAGAATGAAGCGATAAGACTTTTAACCGCAGGAACTGCGGGGATCGCCTAATCATAATCAACCGATAGGTTGGTGTTCTTAGGAATCCCCCACTTCAAATTTTCGTTAGAAAATTAAGTGGAGGGTAGTTCAAGGCTTAAGCATTGTGCATAATAAACCCATAAAATCCGTAAAAAACATTTATCGCTATTTAGGTTTATCATTTGAAGAAACAGTCGTAACTAACGATTTCTGATGATAGTAAGGTAAACGGGGGCGATGGTATGAAGGTCATTCTTTTTGGGGCAACTGGTATGGTTGGGAAAAGTGCGTTGCGGGAATGTTTATTGGATGATCGAGTTAAGGAAGTCCTTGCGGTTGGTAGAAATCCAACTGGCAAGCAGCATGAAAAACTAAAGGAAGTTGAGCTTAAAAGTTTAACTGATTTATCGATCATAGAAAACGAGATAACAGGATTTGATGCTTGTTTTTTCTGCGTTGGAGTATCTGCTGCAGGGATGAAGGAAGAGGAATATACAAGAATTACGTATGATCTGACACTATCTGTCGCCGAAACATTAGTGGGCAAAAATCCGAATATGACCTTCATTTATATTACTGGAAGGGGAACGGACAGTTCTGAAAAAGGACACTCGATGTGGGCAAGAGTGAAAGGAAAAACGGAGAATGCCTTATTGCGTCTTCCTTTTAAAGCTTCCTATATGTTAAGACCTAGCTTTATCCTTCCATTGCACGGTGTGAAATCAAAAACACGGTGGTACCAAGTCCTTTATGATGTATTGAAGCCGGTTAATCCATTACTTATAAAACTAAAAGGTGTAATAACCTCAGAAGAATTAGGAAAAGCAGTGATACATATAGCTCAAAACGGTTACCCGAGCTCAATTATTGAAAGCTATGAGATTAAAAAAATATTCATACGTGATGAGCCTGGTTCATAGGGGAACTAGGCTCTTATTAATATGTAATAGTTGTTAAAGAATAGGTCGCAGAAAATTTTTCAGATGGGAAAAGCAATAATTGGTTGAAAATGGTAGAATGAGAGTATTCAATTTAAAAAATAGAACACTGCGTTTAACGAATTTGTAAAAAAATATAAAGGGGGAGCATATGAGGAAATATTTATTCATTGTGATAATTGTCGGTATAGCAGCATTAGCAGTTTTCTATGTAAATAAGCAGGTGTGGGAAGCGAAAGAGAAGGAGAGGGACCTTACATTCTTGAAATACATTCCTATTGTTCGTGTAGATGAGCAACAAATAGAAATATATGAATTTGGCCAGTGTAAAGAGGGTTCAACTATAGAAGATAAGGCAGAAATAGGTCCAAGTTCTTGTGACAGAGTAACAGAGGAAGAAGCGATGGAAGGAACAAATGCCGTTTCATTTGATAAAGAGTCTGTCCTAACAATAAAAAACATCATGCCTTCGGGGGAGCTCAAGGATAAGGAAGGCCCTAAAGGTGGAGTTAGAAGGACAGTAAGCGGTGGTTATACAAAAGATGGCAAGAGTCTGGGACCTGGTGATGTAAAAACTATTGTCAAGGAGATGCAGGATGAATTTCTTAAGACAGTGATGGTGCCGAAAGACCCTGGTTACTTTGTAGGTAGAATCGGCCTCAGTACTCCTTCGGGAAACAAAGATTATGTGTATCACTTTTATTATCAGTAGTTTTTTCATATTTAAATAGAATGTGGAGGTAAAAGCTATCGAGTAACGAAAATGAACTAAATAATAACATCCATAAATTAAGAGGAATTCTCAAAGGAGAGTAATTTTTTGAAGTTTATCGAGATTGGAGTAGGTAATACTTGGTTAATTAGGACGGAAACTGAGTTAGAAGATGGAACAGAGTATGAGGAGAAAGGAATTGTCGGTCCTATTAAACTCCATTCTATTTATTTTAGGATTTGGATTAATAAATCTGTTTTTATTCTTGATTCAAAAGATGGAATTAAGGTGAAAAAGAAAAAACGTAAAGAATATAAATTTATTTTCGGTATAAGTAGTAGGTAATTTGCTACGGGACTGAATGGTTTTATACAGTTAGAAAGGATTGTATTTGAATGATAAGTGCCATTTTACATGGTGTGATTTTGGCTTTTGGACTTATTTTACCATTAGGAGTGCAGAATGTTTTTGTCTTTAATCAAGGTGCAACGCAGCCAAAATTTAAAAGAACCCTACCCGTTATCCTCACTGCCTCCATTTGTGATACGATGCTTATTTCTTTAGCCGTATTAGGTACATCGGTCATTGTTTTAGGGGTTTATTGGATCAAGTTTATTCTATTAACAGTTGGGGTTATTTTTTTAGTTTTTATGGGCTATGTGACTTGGAAAAGTAAGCCTAATTCAGATTCATCAGACGAAAAAGCACTCTCTCCAAAAAGGCAAATTGTTTTTGCTATTTCCGTTTCTCTGCTAAATCCTCACGCAATTATGGATACAATCGGAGTAATCGGTACAAGTTCCATTTCTTACACTGGAGCAGAAAAAATTGGGTTTACCATAGCATGTATTGCAATATCTTGGATATGGTTTTTTTCTCTCTCCTTACTAGGAAGGCAAGTTGGAAGATTAACTAACTCCAAAGGATTCATAACTATTTTAAATAAAGTATCAGCACTAATTATGTGGGGAACAGCAATATATCTAGCTTTTACATTACTATCCTAATAAATTTTCACCAAACGTAGCGATAGTTGGGATTGTTGGCCTATTGACCGTTGTTGCCTTTCCGCCGATGGAGAAGTTTAAAGCAAGGAGATTATTGGCCATTTAACTTTGTTGAAAAACTAAGGGGACCACGGGGACGGGTTCTTGTGGCTTTTTAAATAGAAAAGAGGTCAGGAGAACCGTCCCCCTGGAACTTTTTTGTTGTAGTGTCTTCAGCGTTGATCAAGTTTTCTTCTTTCGTGAATCCTCTATAGATTGCCACTACGCTCCTTGTGAATAAAGATTTCAAACTAACACTAAGTAATGTATGGTACCATTGCCAACCATTGCTCCATTTTATCAATCCTGTTTTTCGTTCAGTCAAAAATTCAAAAATTGTAAGTGGGACGGAAAAAAAGAGTAATTTACAAACAATAACTATAGGTTTATCTTTACTTGTCCATTGATTGTATATTACTGAGACCATTGGATAAAGTAAAGCATCATATAATATATGTATATTAAATATACTCGGTAATAATCGTGTAGGATACGAAATAAAGTTTTTCGTTACCCATTTATCTAAAATAATATTGGTAATTCCGTTAAAAGAAAATACTAACAACCATTCCTTTTTAGATGGACGTTTAAATAGGACTGGTAATATTCCAATGGAAAGTATAAGTAATACATATAAAAACCTTACTTCAATTTTTTTATGACCCAAAATAATCACCCTATATTAGCTTGTTACTTGTTTGACTTTTTATCCGTTTTTCCGAACAAATTTGGCATCGTTGATTTTGTGTTTTCCTCTAACATTTTTGGAATCGGATACTTTCCGTAATTACGTTTGGCCATTTGTGGAGCTCCTCATTTGTGAAATTAGTTATATATTCTGTGGAGGGATTTTAAATCATTCTTTTTCGTGGAGGGATTCTTTAGATTCAAACCGTTTTTCTTGGTGAATATTCGGTGAGCCATTGTGGTAGTTCTGTTCGTTTGTTGGATATGCGACCGCGTTCATTTCCCTCCCGTCCTTTCTTCAGACACTCCTGTAAGGTGGTTGGAGAATGATTTTCTTCATATTTGAATACAGCAATCTCACCAAGCGTGGGTGGAAAGGGACTTTTTCGTAAGTGAGTTTTCAGGCGGGCAAAAACCTTCTCGTAATCCATTTCAGAACAAATTTGAAACCACTGCAGAACCGTCTCGTCCTTTAAAGAGCATTTTGAATAAACCGATTCAATCAATACCAATAGTTTGATTACCTCATCCTTCGTCATAGCGGACCCTCCAATACTATTTTTCCTTCCTCAATCAAACGATTCAACCGTTCTGGTGGTTTTTTAATGGAATCTTTCATTGGCTTTTTCTGGTGGCACCCGTTTTTGTCTGCTTCTAGTATGGTCTTTAGGACCTTTTCGCAATACAGAATCTTATAAAAAAGGATAAATGTTTAATAGGGCGAATAGTGTATTTATGTGAAATTAATTAGCAGTCAGGTTAGAGGAGGAGTTCGTCATGAGTGAATCATTCTTTAGCGTAAGAAAGGATGGAAAAAGTAAAGGAAATCTAACGGTGGGATCTTCAATTAAAAAGGGAATATCCTTCGGAACCTGTTTGGCTATGGTTATCTCCTATGTGGCATGGAAGTCGATACCGTGGGCGATAATCCACGGCCTTTTGAGTTGGGTATACGTTATCTATTATTGGGCGAAATATGTGTGAATGAAGGAAGTAGAAGAGGGGGGTTCGATCTCGTTCGTAGTAGGGTTGTTTCATCGCCCCAACGATTGCGTTCTCAGTAGCTTCGGTCGATGAGGCTGGTACCTGGAGATTCAGTAAACCGCTTCTAATGAAAAAGAGACAAGATGACCTAAATTCATAACAGCATCTTCGCTGAACTAATAATGAGTGTCTAAAAAGGGAAAAGTATGAATGGCTTTAACCTTTTGGAAACTTATTTAGGGATGCGAGGGAATGCAGGTTGAATTTAAAGGTACAGTTGTTGTGGGCGTTTATTATCAGTATTGGGGCACTTATTGGTTTTACTTTGTTGGCGATAGCCGTTAAAGGGACATCGGGTTTGCTGGCTTTTGACAAAGCGGTGATTTCTTTTGTTCAAGGGCTTGAGGCACCTGCTTTAACTACAATTATGAGGTTTTTCACTTATGTCGGTTCTACAATACCTGCCATCATTATCGCTTTGGTGGCTCTGTACTTATTGTATAGGATTCAGAAGGAGCGTTCAGAACTGATTTTGTTTGTTATCGTTTGTGCCGGGACACCGATTCTTGTTTCGCTTTTGAAGAACTTCTTTCAACGAGCACGGCCAGAGTTCCATCGTCTGGTCGAGATTGGCGGCTACAGCTTTCCTAGCGGTCATTCGATGAATGCGCTCGCCATTTACGGGATGATTACCTTTTTGTTTTGGCGTCATATTCCTACCCGTTTTGGACGAACGATTCTGATTCTGAGCAGCGGTATATTCATTCTCATGATTGGGACGAGCCGTGTTTATTTGGGCGTTCACTACCCAAGTGATGTGCTTGGAGGCTATCTCGCAAGCGGCTTTTGGCTCTCTAGTGTGATTTGGGTTTATCAGAGATACAAAGAAAGAAGATACGAACGTTTGGCGTTATCGAAGAACCCTGGATAACGATTTTGGTGTCATTTTTGAAAAAAATCACTGGGTAATCGTCCTTTTGGTGAGGATTGTGAGGACCCATTTACCCGAAAAAGGAGAAGAGTGGGCTCCACGGAAAAATGGCGTGCTCCCATTTGACCGAAAAGGAGAAAGAGTGGGTGTTACGGTAAAATAGCGCGCTCCCATTTGCCCGAAAAAGAGGAAGAGTGGTGTTACGGTAAAATGGCGCGCTCCCATTTACCCGAACAGGGGGAAGAGTGGGCTCCACGGTAAAATGGCCCACTCCTATTTGCCCGAAAAAGGAACCCTAACAAGAGGTGAAGGCGATTGAAGGTTTTTGTATCAGTAAAGC
>JAQSXG010000213.1 GCA_029256785.1 Neobacillus sp. | reverse complement strand
ATTATAGATATTTATCTTAAAATAATTTATAGCAATATTGACAAAATAAAGAATTATATTTGGGGTCAGACCCCCGCTCTGCTAAAGTTCAATGCGGTGAAGTTGAGGGGAATCAGTGGATATTGAACAACAAACCCATTGGAATCATCCTAAAATTTTCCCATTCAATATAACGAAAACTGCCATAGAATCCTTGCAGTTAAAATTGCTACTTTTCAGGGCTATCATTGCCATTATTAGAATCATAAACAATGGAAAAATTTCAGTATGGTAATAGCTGTGCAAATACCCAGAAGCGGGATTCCGGTGAACATTAGGATAATACGAAAAGGACGTGCAATATTCACACGTCCATCTACAAAATTCACTTAACTAATTGCCATAAATACAAATTATCTTTGGCTCCTATTTTTTCCATCTTTACTTTTTCCAAGACTTTAATGGATGGGAGATTATCCATTAAACACTCCGCGACAACCTTTTGGACATCACCTTTTGAAAATGCCCACTTGATGATTTCAGTTACCGCTTCTGTTGCGTATCCCTTGTTTCGTGCTGCAGGTGCCATTCCATATCCCACTTCCACCGTACCCTCTCGGTCTGGTTTTCCCTTAAACCCTATGTCACCAATGATTGTATGATTCTCTTTTTCTATCACAAGCCACACACCCCACCCCAATAGGGAAGGATCCTCGTTAAGTTCCTTCAGGTAATTATTTATATGGCCACCCATTTTAAACCCTTCAGCTGCATAAATTGATAAGGATTGATTTGTGCAAGGGACGATGAGTAGTCTTTGTGTTTGAAGTTCCATACTTTTCTCCTTTTTCACCACAATGTTTTCTCATTTTATTTTACAGTGCGAAAAAGTCGCTGTAAAATAATAATGTTAATTTTTAGTATACTCTGTTAATTTTAAGAATGAAATAGTATGGATGGGGGTGGAGCCTTGACTGATAAGGTAGGGAGAGTAAAGGAGATCCGTCGATTTCCAGTAAAATCAATTTTAGGAGAGTCTTTATCAGGCGTTTCAATTGATGAACGAGGTGTCATTGGTGACCGCCTGTGGGCGATAAAAAACACAAGTGGAAAGTTTGGTAGTGGTAAGACAACACGCCGCTTCCAGCAGATGGACGGGTTATTTCAACTTCGAGCAAGATATGAGGGCACTACTCCAATCATCACGATGCCTGATGGAACGGATTATCGGGGTGAGAATCCTGCCATCCATGAGGCGCTGACCGAGGCGCTCGGAGTTCAAGTGTACTTGGCAAAAGAGGAGGCTATCTCTCATTTTGATGAGGGTCCAATCAGTATTATTACGACCACTCCGTTACGTAAGTTGAGTGAAGAATTAGGTGAGCCCGTGGACCCGCGGCGTTTTCGGGCAAATATTTTGATTGATACAGACACAACAGGATGGCACGAGGACGATTCGGTGGACCGCCTTATAAAAATCGGCCCAAGTGTTGTTTTGAGAGTTGTTGCTCCACTCGAAAGATGTGTAATGGTGAACAATCAACAAGAGGAATTAAAACAGGATCCTCGTGTCCTCCGAAACTTGGTTGCTAATCATAGTGGAATCTTGGGTGTTTGGGCAAAAGTTGAGCAGAACGGCAGGATTAATGTTGGTGATGAGATTATTGTCCAATAAGGTCCTACAGATCAGATGAAGACCACTTTGGCATGAAAAAACAGTGGAGTTGGTCTTCATACCTTTGATGGTTTCAAAAGGCTATAGTAAAGGTTTTTTCCAATATATTCTGGGTATCCTATTCGTGAGAAAGGGTGGTGCTATCTATGTCTATGCCGCTGTATCGAACTAGGACGGAGCAGGAATGGGTTTTTGAATATGTAACGAGTAAACAGCAGCCGACACCTGTTGTACTGGGGTCAAAAGGGACATGGTCCGGAAATGGGAAACCGATGATTATTCTGATCGGGTTCACGCTGGTTGACGTGTTGACCCTGGCCGATATATACGACGCCGCCCACCACCCTGTAAGAGAGATGGAACACCAGGGAATCACCTACTACGCCATCAATATTATTGAAAAGAGGAAAGTGAAGAAGATTATTGAGGATTGGAAATGAACCAAAAAAATAAAGAACTCGAATTAACGAGTTCTCTTTTGTATACCACATCTCACACATTTTCCAGTATAGTAATCAATTTTATGATTTCGATAAAACAAACAAAGAATGGATTTAATACTCAAAACGAATCAACCCCTTTGAATTTCAATCCGGCGGCCCAGCCATCCTAGTTTTCACCTTAGATCTGTGGCTTTGCGTCACTGTTTTTCAACAACTTTGCCTTTATCTGACTTATTTAGACTTATATTACCATTTTTTAGTATTAATGGAAACAACTTTATTAAAAATTCTTTCTTTTCTGACACGAAATAATTACTCGTAGGACTCTTGCCTTTAAACACTGTTTTCAAAAGATTTGCAATATCTATTAATTATTTTATCAGTATAATATTGAAATGATATATATTTCTCAAAAAATTACTATTTTTGTCATAATTTTACTCAAAACTGTGATTAAAATACTCCCCACTTAGCAGGTACTATGTGCTGCAAAATGGGGAGTATTTTTCAACCTATTTAGAAACAGGTGGAGTTAGCTCGAATGTATTGTTTGTTTTCATTCTGATACTATATTGGTGTTCATTTCCCTCTGCTACTGTGACTTCGACAGGAAAAAGGGGGTCAGACCCCCGCTCAGCTAAAGTGGAATGCGGTGAAGTGTAGGCTATATTTAATCAAAGAGATGAAGTCCCAACTTACATTTCTGCAAAAAAAAAAGCAAGGGAAATCTCCCCTGCTTCTTACCCTAACTTAGTGAATTTTTCATGCTCTTCTTTTACAAGGCGAATGAATTTCTCTCTTTCCTCATCCATACTTACTATCATTTTAATGTTATTATTGTTTCCTAAAAATCGTTTCACGTTGCGGTTTTGGTAAATGATATATCCGTAGCGATAGTCCTCCTCCAAAGAGGCAAACCACGCTTCTTCCTTTAATCGTGTAATATTCTTCTCAAACTTCGTTTTTGGCGCCAGATCCGGGATGAAATATCCAATAATGTCCGCTACAAGATCAACGAGAATCTCAATAATCACTATCATACACTCCTAGGTTACTATGAACTTTTTCAAAAAAACGGCTAATTCTAATGCTATACTAACATTAATTGCCAGAAATTTTAAGGATCACAGTGACAGTTCCATGGCTATTTTCACTTTTGATATAGGGGTGTTCAAAAATGTTATTTCAAAATAGCGATATAATGGTGCGCAAATTACAAAAAAAGGATACTATCCTTTTAGCAAAATGGCTATCCGATCCAACCGTTCTTGAATTTTATGAAGGCCGAGACAACCCGTTTGATTTAGAAAGAGTGAATCGTGTCTTTTTTGATTCAGAGGATGATGCGGTTCAGGGTATTGTGGAGTATGTTGGGAAAGAAATTGGATATATTCAGTTTTACCTATTGGATGATGAGACGATGAGAGTTTACGGTTATGAGGGTGAAAATATCTATGGAATGGACCAATTCATTGGAGAAGTAGATTATTGGAATAAAGGAGTTGGAACGAAGCTTGTGACATCCATGGTCAATTATTTACTACAGAGTAAAAAGGCCACGAAAGTCGTAATGGATCCGCAAACGAGAAATCTACGTGCATTAAAATGCTACGAAAAATGCGGCTTTAAAAAAGTGAAACTTCTCCCAGAACGTGAACTTCATGAAGGCGTATACCAGGATTGCTGGTTAATTGAGTTCAACGCCAATTGAGACCGTGGGCCAAAGATAACTTGGCAAATAACTTTGGGATTTGGCAAATAAACATGGGGAATCGGCAAATAAAAGTAGGAATTTGCTAATAATCATACGTTTTGGCAAATAACAGCACGCATCCGGCAAATAAACGCAGATTTTTGATAGATAAGACCAGGTGGCGGTCCTAGTGGCTTTTATCCTTATAGGAATTTACCACTAGAACCGCCCCCTTGGTTCACTCTATCTTATTTCACTCTAGCAAAACCAAAGCCTGATGCGTGATCATCGCCAGTTGTTGCGCCGTATCCGCCTTTAATATCGTATAATTTTGCTCTGTTTTGTAGTTCGGTACGAAGTTGTTTGTGTGTCAATGCTGGATTGGCTGACCAAATTTTCGCAGCTAGTCCTGAAACGTGTGGAGTCGCCATTGATGTTCCACTAATTGTGTTATAGTTTCCGTCGTACCATGTTGATTCAATCGCTGCCCCTGGTGCAGAGATTTCAACATCGCGTTCTTGGATAATGAAGTCACCGTCTGTTGCAGAGTTCCCGCGTGAAGAGAAGTTCGCTACACGGTACGTTCCGTTTTGCTGAACATTTTCTAAAGCAGCTACAGCCACAGCATTCACCAACGCCCCCGGATAACCAATCGTGTTGTCCGCATAGCCATCATTACCGGCTGCTGCAATGACTAGAGTCCCTTTGCTATAGGCATAGTCTACTGCACTAGCAATCATACTATCTTTTCCAGCTGAGCCAAGTGACATCGAAATGATTACCTTTGAGCCCGTTCTAACCGCTTCATCCGCAACATGGCGAATCGCTCCAGCAATATCATCAGAGTAGCCTGATCCACGGTCATTCAACACTTTGTATGCCCAAAGCTTCGCTTGTGGCGCCACTCCATAGATTCCTAACCCATCAGCTGCACCATGAGCAAGCACCGTTCCAGCCACATGAGTACCATGCCCGTTCTTGTCGGAACAAACACCATTGATCATAGGTGATTTACTTTGTGTAAAATCTTTACATTGTTCGGCGCTGCCAACTAAATCAGAATGATTAATATAAGTACCTGTATCTAGGACCGCTACCTTAATTCCAGCACCACCAGATGTACTTGTGATAGTAGGATCGTTATAGATTGCCTGCATTCCCCACGGTGTACGGTCACTAGGTAAGGAAGTAATCGCCGTTGCGCCTGCTTTGCTGTCTGGTTTATTTTCGATACGATCCAGTTGAACCTCTTGAACTTTCGTAATCGTCAAGTTCTTGTTTTTTAATAATGCTTGGTGTTGCTTTGCATTTACCTCAGTTGTGTAGCCCTCTGCCCCAAAATCCCAGCGAACTCCAGTAGTTTGCTTCGCATTTGCTCTGTCCGCGCTCGGCCCCTTAATGATTACGCGGTACGTTTCATTTGCATCCGGTGTTTGTCCAAATGCTCCCGTTGTAAACAACGAAACTCCCATCGTTACGGCAAGAAGCGCCGCTCCAAACCTACTTCTCTTCTTCATTTCTCCAGCCCCTATCCCTTTTTTATATACAACCGTAAACACAGCTGTAAGAATGATATTATTCCGAAATTTCAAACAAATCAACAAAAGAATAGAATAAGAGAGTTGGGAAAATTTTCGGTTGTATAGGGGGACAATGGGAGTGGTTCTTTTTGTCTACTAGATAAAGCCGATGGCAAATAGACAACAAAAAAAGCCAAGGGAACCGTGTCCCTGACTCATTTCATGTCACTTATTTTAATATTAAAGATACTTAACAAACTTACGATAATGACACCTGAAATTACCCAAGCGAGCAACGGTCTTTTGTGATGAATGGGTAGAATCATAAAGATAATTCCTGTGAAAAGGATAGACCACCATATATTCCAACCGTTATGGTAGGTAATAAAACCTAATTTACTGTTCACATACTCCGCCAGCATATATATACCAGACCATATCAGAAACCATCCGATTTGTTTTTTCCACCCCTGAGGAAACCTTCCTAAATAGATCAACACGGTTGCAGCGTAAGAAACCGTCATCGCTAAAAGGGTAATCATGGTATGGTTTGGGAGGATTACGTCATGGAATAGCCACATCGATTTTTCATAAAGTAAAAAATTATATAAGAAATCACCAACCACAAAGAAAAGAAATGTAGGATAATACTTTTTCCAATTCCGCCAATCACCCCAAATATATCCTGCTACCAGGTATAAAGCATTTGTAAAAATATACATACATTCATTCCTTTAGGAGTTTTGCCATTATCTTCCCCAAATCATTAAAATATTATCATCGAGTTTTTAGGCTCCCAAGGTTCATTAATTTTATATTTAATTTTCATTTATAGTTATACTAATAAGAGGGGATTTCCCGAACTACATATATTTGGAAGGCTGGTAATTCAATTGACTTTTTATAGTCCATTAACACCTTATTATGATGAGATTTTTCCGAAAAACGTAAAGGCGCTCTCCTTTTTAAAATCAAACATTAAGCCGGGAAGTTTATTGCTCGACGTTGGTGCAGGGACAGGAAGTATGGCGCTCGGTTTGGTTGAAGAGGGATTTAACGTGATCGCGACAGAACCTGAGGAATCAATGGCACAGCAAATTCGCGAAAAAGCAGCGGACACTTCGATGCAGGTTTTTACCAAAGGCATGCTACAAGTGGCGGAATTTGAAGAAACCTTTGATGGCATTTATTGTGTTGGAAACACGCTCGTCCACTTGAACAATGTAGAGGAAATCAACGAATTCTTGCAGCAGGTTTACAGAAAGCTGGCGGACGATGGCCTATTCATTTGTCAGATTGTTAACTTTGATCGGGTATTATCTCAACAGGATTTTACCTTCCCAGTTATCACAAAGGAAAATTTCGAATTCAAACGAAAGTATGCGTTAGAGGGTGATAAGGTTTTATTTACAACCACATTAACTTCAGACGGTGAAACCTTTTCTAATACGACTAGCTTATTCCCGGTCACCTCCGAACAACTACTACCGATTTTAAAAAATTGCGGTTTTCGCAGCATCGAAACCTACGGTAATTTTGTAAAAGCTGCACATTCAGCAAACTCGCCAGCATTCATCATCGTTGCAAGGAAATAGTGTGACATCGGGGCATGTTTTTTGAGCTATATTGGTTGGTGAAGGGCACTTCCGGTTTGAAAAACAGAAAAGGTGGTCTTCATGAGGTCGATGAAGGCCACTCAGCCCGGAGAACCGTCCCCTTTTACTACCTCATATTTCCCAATCATTGTACGTGTATTTACCAATCTTAGCTATCGGCTCAAATTCTTTGCAAAAATCTAGTAGACTTCTACTTCTTGGGCTCATAGATTCAACTTGATTTGAGAAGATTTCAACCACATCCTCCCGATTATGAAGAGTCTTATCCTTTAAGCAGAAAATCTCATTTTCTACATCTCCAAATGGATTGAAATTACCATGCTTGCAAGAAATGCAACCCGCAAGCCTGATGTTAGCCGGGAGCGCCTTCTGTAAATTCTTTATTGCAACTTCCATTATGTCTGATTTCTTAGATTGAACATGTTGTTTTTCCACTTCTACTTCAAAGTGAACTTTTCGAAATTCGTCTTCCTCTACTCGCTCGTAAAACATTTTTGTTGGTCTTACTGAAATTTTTCCGTCAGTTATATAATTCACCTTCAACCGAACCACTTTCAATGGACAAACCTCCTAAAACAGCAAAGGTACGATTCAACAGT
>JAQSXG010000212.1 GCA_029256785.1 Neobacillus sp. | reverse complement strand
GGGCGGTACTTTTACACGAATTCTTCGCAAAAGAGGGAAGCCAGGATGCAAAATTAACATGGAGTGAAAGAGCTTTATTGTCAAAGTATAAAGTCAGCAGTTGATGCGAGCTGTAGGCAATCAACGTTTAAAAATATAAAGCCCTTTGGGAGGACCTAAATTGAAACTCAGACGTTCTAAAGACTATATTCTTTTTTTTATTATTCTTTTTATTATTAGTGCAACAGTTGCTCACGCTCGTTTACAAGAAGATAGGCAAAATTTAAATATTGGGGCAGGAATGTTTTCCATGCCGGAAAATACGGGTGTAAATAGTAATGACCTCAAGGTATTTTATTATCGGCCATCAAACTGGACGCCAGATAGACCGATTGTAATTGTTCAACATGGAGTACAACGTAATGCTGAGGAATATAGGAATGAATGGCAACCGTATGCGGATAAATATAACTTGCTTGTTGCCTGTCCTCATTTTTCAAAAGAAAAGTATCCGGGGGTTCGCTTCTATAATCTCGGTAATATCACTAACAGTGATGAAGGGGGAGGGATGTTGCAACCGAGGGATACATGGATATTTCCGGTGATTGATCGAGTGTTTAATGAAGTTCGTGTCCGCACCGGTGCCACGAGTGATAAATTTATTCTATTTGGACACTCTGCCGGAGCGCAGTTGGTACATCGATATATTCTATTTTCCGGAAAGACGAGGGCTGCAAGAATTATTTCAGCTAATGCCGGCTGGTATACAATGCCGGATGCCAGCATTGATTTTCCTTATGGCATCAAAGACATGCCAATGACCAACGAAGCTTTGGCTAGGGCTTTTGTTAAACCGGTTACAATTTTGCTGGGAGAAAAGGATAAGAAGCTAGACAATAAGGTTCTCAGGCATACTCCGGAGTCGGATTATCAGGGATTAAATCGTTTTGAAAGAGGAGAAACCTTTTACAGTATGGCCAAAGCCAAAGCGGCAGAATTAGGTGTTCCTTTTAATTGGGCATTAGTTACTGTGCCTGGCGTTGGTCACGATGATGTTGGAATGGCGGCTGCTGCGGCAAAGCTGATTGCAGAGGGACAATGGTGATCATTATTTTATTTTAAAGTAGGATTTACATATGTACATCTACTAATGGCTCATATTGAAGAGACTGTCAACAATTCCACACAAGTAGTTCCAGCATACCGCTGCAACAACAGCCTTTAGATTAAGAACTTTTCATGCTATATGTGAAATTTAGCAACGGCCGCTTGGAGATCCTGGGCTAAATGGGCAAGTGCCTGGATGGAAGTGGCGATTTCATCTTTTCGGCTGCCTGGGCCGACCGTTCCGCGACGTGGTTTGTATTGGCCGCTACCTGTTGATACTGGCGGATATTTGTTCTACAACCGCTGAGGTCTCGGTTGTTGCCGCAAGTTGTTCATTGGCCGTCCCAAGCCCTGGAGATGAACTTCGGACCGTTGTCCAACTTGATTCTTCTAATACCTCAACAACGTTGTTGCCTTTGATTGCTTCAGAACCCTCGGTACGCTAACCTTTTTATTTCTCAGGTTAAGTCCTTTTGCAGTATTAGAGTTTTATGGTTGATTTTCCATTCTTTCCGGCGTAGTAAGGACGTGAATTCGCCTATATTCATATCTAACCCGCGTAGCGGCAATTTCTTTAATCCCCATTCGTAAAAGGCCTGCTCATCTTTTTTAACTTTTCTCCGGTATAGGAAACGTTTGATTTTCAGCACTCTGCAGGATCGCGTTCATTTTCAGCATACGTTCGCCTGAGATATTTCACCAGTTCTTTCTCTTTGTTTTATATTAGCATTTTCTCATTTAGAGTGGACTACCTTTTTAGGGTGAAGATCAATCTAGGATTCGAAATCAAGTGTCCTGTTAAAGGGGCAGTGGGTTCGAATCCACCCTCTCCGCCAGAGAAATCAAGGCTTTCAGAGGTTTTGTTTTGAAAGCTTTTTTTATTGCTTGGCAACAAAAGAGCCGTTATCCTGTTTATTGCGAGGATAGCGGCTTGTATTTTGGCTATCCAAATATTAGAGAAGCAATCGCCTCTGAATGCTTTTTGAGACACGGTTCCTTGCATTTCTTACGGCAAACGCTCAATTTTGGACGATTTTTCTTTTGCGCATGATATTTATACGCAAAAATAATTGCTTGACACATATTGTTTACCTGGTATACAATATAAACAAACGTAGAGTTTATCAATTAATTTGGAGTACGTTATACTAAAAGTGAGTAAAAAAGGAGGATGAAGATGATCGTATTGACAGCGGTAATTCAGGCGAAACCAGGGAAGGAACAGGAATTAGAGAATCTTCTCACATCGTTGTTTCCTCAGGTAAGCCAAGAGGTAGGAGTAATAGAATACAAATTACACTCTGCTCAGTCCGTTCCAGGAAAATTTTTCTTTTATGAAAAATATAAAGACCAGCAGACGTTGGACCGGCATTCCAATACGCCATACCTACAGGATGTATTCAACAAAATGGATGGTTTGGTTAGTGAAAAGCCCCAAGTGGAACTTTACGAAGAAATTGCTTCCATTGCTGATAAAATAGGATGATTACAAAACATTAAAACATCAAAAAATTGTGATATGCGGTAAACTGAGTCGAGAGAAGCGTATAATTGATAATGACGAAAAACAGTCGCAACCCTTTCGCAATGAGAAAGAAGGAATTACAATGCACAGTCAGAGCAAAACGGTACACGAAATTATGATACGCATTATCAATAAAGCGTCTTCTCTTATGACGGAGCCGCGCACTTTTGGAATTGATGAGTTGTTGTACACCTCTGAAATCCACATGGTGGATGTGATTGGCAGAAATCCGGGAATTAACGTTACCGAGATCGCTCAGAAACTTGGTATAACTAAGGGAGCTATTCCGAAGATTATACGTAAGCTGATTCAGAAAGGATTGATCAACCGATATCAATCAAAAGATAATAAAAGGATTGTCCAGTTTGAATTAACGGATAAGGGCCAGATTGCTTTTCAGCAGCATATTGAATTTCACCGGAAATTCGATAATAGCATTATTCAGACATTCGATTCGGTAAGTGAACAGAATCTGCGTTTTTTGAATGAAATTATGTCCGAAGTTGAGCAGCATATCGATAAAATAAGGCAAAGTCATTAAAAAATTTTGCGAAATTGTTTACCTGGTAAACAATTTCGTGGGATGTAAATAAAATCTTGTGCCGCTACCCGGCCGGATAGAACAGAGGAGAGATAATAAATGAAAGTAGTTGCATTTAATGGTAGTCCCCGCAAAGAAGGTAATACGTATCACGCCCTTAGTCTGATTGGTGAACAATTGAAAAAGTCAGGAATTGAGTTTGAAATTATTCATGTGGGCAACAAGGCAGTTCGGGGCTGTACTGCCTGTGCGGGGTGTATGAAAAATAAAGATGGAAAATGCGTGATCACTACCGATGAAGTAAATGCCTGGATTCAAAAAATGAAAGAAGCCGACGGAATCCTACTCGGATCGCCGGTGTTCTTTTCCGGGATTGCCGGAACAATGAAGTCGTTTTTAGATAGGGCTTTTAAGGTTACGAGTATCAACAATTTTATGCTTCGCAATAAAGTAGGCGCGGCAGTTGTGGCGGTCAGACGGTCCGGAGGAGTTGTCACATTTGATGCTTTGAATCACTATATTCTGTATTCCGAAATGATTATGCCGAGTTCGAATTATTGGAATGTAACACACGGACTGACCCCGGGAGAAGCCTCGCAGGATGGGGAAGGAAACCAAATCATGCGGGTATTGGGGAAAAATATGGCCTGGCTGTTAAAAGTAGTGGCTGTCGGGAAAGAGTCCGTGGAACCGGTAGCACAGGAAGAAAAGGAAATTACTAATTTTATCCGTTAACTTGCAGCCGGGTATGCAGTCATACTAGATAAAATTGGCTGTATGGAGGAATAAACCGATACTATAATTGGAATGGAGGAGCTGTTATGCTATTACAGGATATTCAGGAAAAAGTCAACGACTTCGTTTTAACCAACCCGAAAAATATAGTGGAAAATCCGGAAATGATTTCGACTCTGCCCACTTCCTCTGACAGGATGCAGATCTGGGAGTTGCCGTTGATAGGGGTTGCCAGCGCTACCGATGTATTATGGGAAACATTTAAACAGCCGGATATTATCGGACTTCACCACATGAATCCTACCGAATGGCTATCAGGTGCCAAGTCTGTCATTGTCTACTTTCTACCGTATACACAAAGGATTCGCGAGGCGAACCGGATTCAAGGAGTAACGGCTACAGAATGGCTTTATGGGCGATGGGAAGGGGAGATGTTCAATGTGGCTTTACGCCAGTTTATTGTCGAACTGATTGAAAAAGCAGGGCATCATGCGCTGGCACCTCTTCTGGATGAACGCTTTGCAGTAGTCAATTTACGCAGTAACTGGTCGGAGCGGCATGCTGCATTTGTTGCAGGCCTTGGTACCTTTAGCTTGAGTCGGTCGTTAATTACCAAACTGGGTTCGGCTGGCCGGTGTGGCAGCGTGATTGTAGATTTTCACTTAGAACCCACACAACGGGCGTACACAGAAGTTGATGAATATTGTTCACACTGCGGGGCTTGTATCAAGCGTTGCCCGCCGCAGGCCATTGATAAGGCCGGTAAGGATAATCAAATTTGCATGGCATATATAGGAAGAGAGAAAGAAATATATGTTCCCCGCTACGGATGTGCCAAATGCCAGACGCGGGTTCCCTGTGAAAATAAAATTCCGGTTAGACGAGGATAACCCTAAGTATTTCTGAAAGCTCTATCTGCTATATTTTTGCTAACTTTCTCCCAATGTAGAAAAAATAACATAGGGCATGGATATCTTCGTATAAATAGTGTTTGTTTGAGTTAATTTTAAGTGGAATAGAGGCCTGATAATTATGAAAAATTACAGTGAAATAGAGAATGGTATGCAAATTGAGTGGAACGTACCGGTTGAAATGAATGATGGTATCATACTAAGAGCCGATATCTTCCGCCCAGTTGAGGAGGGGAAATACCCGGTTATCTTGTCGAGCGGCCCGTACGGTAAAGGACTACAATACCAGGAAGGGTACACAGATTCGTGGAAGCTGATGATAGAAAAATATCCGGATACAGCTGCTGGGTCTACTAACAAGTATCAAAACTGGGAGACTGTCGATCCGGAAAAATGGGTTCCTGACGGGTATGTGGTGATTCGGTTTGACAGCCGTGGCGCTGGATGTTCGGAAGGGTATTTGGATGTCTTGTCACCACGTGAAATCCAAGACATATATCAGTGCATCGAATGGGCGGCAGCTCAGGAATGGTCGAACGGCAAAGTGGGGATGAGTGGCATTTCCTATTATAGTATATGCCAATGGCTGGTAGCCGGACTACAGCCGCCCCATTTGGCAGCTTTGTGTATTTATGAAGGCAGTAATGATTATTACAGAGATCAAACGTATCATGGCGGGATTATATGTGATTTTCTGCCAAATTGGTATGCGAATCAAGTCCAGACAATTCAACATGGCCGTGGGGAGCGGGGACACCGCAATCCAATTACTGGCGACCTGGTATGTGGTGATGAAACTCTGTCGGACAAGGAGCTGGAAGCGAAGCGGGCTGACCCGGCTAAAGATATTGTATCCAGTCCGCTTAATGACAAATATTATAAAGAAAGATCAGCCAACTTTGAAAAAATTACAGTTCCGTTTTTATCGGCCGGAAACTGGGGTGGCCAGGGACTTCATCTTCGCGGTAATATCGAAGGGTTTGTTCGTGCTGCTTCTAAGAACAAGTGGTTAGAAATACACGGAGGCGAGCATTGGACATGTCTGTACACCGATGATGCCGTTAAGCTGCAAAAACGCTTTTTAGGGTATTATCTAAAAGGCGAGGATACTGGCTGGGATAAACAGCCGCCAGTTCAACTACAAGTGAGACATGTAGATAAATTTGTAGAGCGTTATGAAAACGAGTGGCCTATTGCCCGTACCCAATGGAGCAAACGGTATCTCGATCCGGCAACAAACGAACTGGTAAAGGTTCCTTCAGGAAAAGCAGCAAAACTGGAGTTCGACGCTTTGGGTGACGGGCTTACATTTCTTTCAGCACCTTTTGAGAAAGAAACGGAAATTACCGGTCCTATGGCTGCCAAACTTTTTGTCTCTTCCTCTACAATCGATGCCGACTTGTTTTTAGTATTCAGGCTATTTACTCCCGATATGCTGGAAGTAACATTTCAGGGAGCTAATGATCCCCGTACCCCGATCGCCCAAGGCTGGCTAAGAGCATCCCATCGTAAGCTTGATCCAATCCAGTCTACCCCATATCGGCCTTACCATACCCATGACGAAATCCAGCCGCTTGAACCGGGGGTTCCTGTAGAACTTGACATTGAGATATGGCCGACATGTATTATCGTACCAGCCGGGTACCGGATTGGACTCTCAATTCGGGGGAAAGATTATGAAGTTGCCAGGAAAACCGGATTTAAGCTTGCCCACTTTTCGAACGAGATGCTGGGATGCGGTCCTCTTGTTCATGCCGATTACCGTCACCGGGAAACAGAGATTCTCAGCGGACATACCACGTTGCATTTTGACCCAGAACATATTCCTTATGTACTCCTTCCGGTGATTCCCGCAAAATAAAGGATGTTACATGCCCTTTATTTTGCGGAAAAGTAAATGATACCTCATGGAGAACGGCAATTCATGAGGTATTGTTCGATAACCTATATAAAATAGGCGTGTTTTAGATAAATTTAGTCATTGGGCAAACCTGAAGGGAGAAAGAATATGTTTTATTATTTAATTGCGCTAATTTCCGGAGCAGCATTAACAAGCCAAATAGGAATTAATGGAAGACTACTATCCACCATGGAAAGTCCTGTACTGACTTCATTTATTAGTTTCCTCGTTGGTACGATTGCCTTGGCGGTCATCTATGGGGCGGCTGTTTGTTATGGCCTGCAACCTGTACCGGCCTTCTATGCGATTAAGCAGACAAATTTCTGGATGTGGCTGGGTGGTTTATTCGGAGCGTTTTATATTTTTACGACAATTCTTTGTGCACCTAGAATTGGTTTTGCGAATATGTTTAGTCTGGTTGTCGCCGGACAAATTATTTTAGCGATTATTTTTGATCATTTTGGTGTTTTAGGTAACCCAGTACATACACTGAGTCCATTTAGAGCATTGGGCGTAAGCCTACTCATCGTTAGTGTATATCTTATACAAACGAATTAGTTAAATAACTATTTCCTCATAAAACCACCACGCTAAGGGGAAACCTGGTTCTGTTTAGCTAAGTAAAGTCAAAATAGAATGTAGAATGGAAAATTAACTAATATAATCGTTAAGTATTGTGCATAATAACGAACAATGTTTAGGAAGGTGAATATAGATTTAATGTTAATTTAAATGGAACTTGACTAAACACCATATTATAAATTATGATTTATATAATTTATAATATGGTGTTATGGGAAATATATAGCAGTACTTTTTATGCAAATAAA
>JAQSXG010000211.1 GCA_029256785.1 Neobacillus sp. | reverse complement strand
TTCAAAACTGCGGCAGATGGTTCAGAGAAGATAAATGCAGGGTCAACAGTGCTGCATGAGGGCACGACTACGTTGCTTGAAACTCTGGAGCAAAAAGCACCAGATATTGATAAGCTAGCATCAGGTGCAGTAGTGCTTGAAGATGGGACACAAGAATTGCTCAGTAGCTTAACTGGAAAGCAAGCTGATATAGCAAAATTAGCCACTGGTGCAAAGAGTGCGAATGAAGGAACAGTTGAGATTCTTAATAATTTAAAAGGAAAATCGGGAGATATTGCGACACTTGCAAAAGGTGCTAAGGATTTAAATAATGGAACAACTGACCTATTAACTAGCTTAACATCAAAGCAAAAAGATATTACCACTCTTGCTTCAGGTTCAAAAGACCTCTCAAATGGGGTTAATATGTTGTTAAAGAAAATAACAGATGGTTCTCCAAGGATTAAAGAACTAGATAATGGGGCTCAGAAGTTAAATTCAGCTGGACCAATCCTTGAAGGAGGAAGTGCTCAAGTATTAGGAGGACTAAAAAATATCCAGGGTAATCTAACTACCTTACTTGTACCAGGTAGCCAAGCATTAAAATCGGGTGTAGCAGAACTAAATGACGGCGTAAAAAAGGCTTCTGAGGGTTCTAATGAACTTTCAGCTGGGATGAATGCTTACCTTGCATTACACCCACTCCTATTAGCTGATCCCTTTTTTATGAAACTCCATGAAGGTAGCCAAGAACTTAGTAAAGGTCTTACTACAATATCCGAAAAAGTTGATGGAACATTGAAGCCGGGATTAGATAAACTGGCAGATGGTATATACCATGAAAAAGACGATCCTGCCAACCCAAAAACGTTAAAATATGGTATAGATGCTCTTGTTATTGGTCAAACAACAATGGACACTAAAATAAAAAATGAGTTGGTTCCAGGTTTTAGCCAATTAGCTGCTGGAACGACCCAGCTCAACAATTCTTGGAAAGAATTGCAAGTGCAGATTCCAATCATGGCTAATGGTGCTTCTAGTATAGCTGCTGGAAATGAAACAGTAGACAACGGTTGGAAAACACTAACGGCTGGAGCGACTCAATTAAACACAGGTGCTACTCAAATCTCAGCTGGTAATCAAACCGTTAACACTGGTTGGCAAACATTAATTGGTGGTGTAACGGAACTGAATGCTGGAACAACACAAATTGCTGCTGGAAATGCTGATGTGAACAAGGGTTGGCAACAATTATCTGCTGGGGCTTTACAACTATACACTGGTATGAAACAGATAAGTGATGGTACTGAAACCGTTCAAACTGGATGGGGAGATTTGACGGAAGGTAGTGCAAAAATAAATGATGGTGTTGGAGAAATCAAAGATGGAAGCAGTGAACTAGCCACGAAACTTGGCGAGGGTGCTGAGAAAACGGGAGCGATTAATGCAACAGATAAGAATATTTCCATGTTCTCTTCACCGGTAAAAACGGTTGGGGAAAAGGTAAATAGTTATCAATATTATCGTGATTCAACAGCACCGTCAATTCTTTCACTAGCATTATTTGTAGGAATGCTAATCATGTCATTCTTCGTAGACTTTAAAAAGCCTGCTGAAATGCCAGGATCAAAATTCAGTTGGTTTGCTAGTAAATATCTTAAGCTATCAATTTTTGCAATTGCACAAGCTTTATTGGTTTCAATTTTTGTATTGGTCATTTTAAAACTTCAAGTAGGAAGTGCGTTTGGACTCATTCTATTCTCGGTATTTGTTAGCATGACATTCATGACGATTATTTTCTTCCTAGTAGCGTTTGCTGGAAATATTGGTCGTTTTATCGGACT
Source organism: Neobacillus sp. (assembly GCA_029256785.1). Classification (GTDB taxonomy): domain Bacteria; phylum Bacillota; class Bacilli; order Bacillales; family Cytobacillaceae; genus Neobacillus. The sequence goes on along the minus strand of JAQSXG010000211.1, from coordinate 5,708 downwards.
AGCCTTTATTGTGCTACAGTTATCGATTACAGGTGCTAACTTACCAATTGAAATGCTTCCAGAGATTTACCGTAATCTAAGTCAATTCTTGCCTTTAACCTACTCAAATGAAGGATTTAGGGCAGCAATTTCACTTAATGATGGTGGGTATTTATGGGCAAATATAGGAATGCTCTTTATTTACTTTGCTATCTTTACAGGTTTTGCCTTAAGTGTGTTCCTATTTAGTGGCAAGAAAAACGCAGAAGACATCAGTCTTTCTGCATAAGTGTTCGTTTAGCTCGGTTACTCTCATGGGGGGTAATCGAGTTTTTTAGTAAAAAAAGAGAACTCAAAAAACTGTCATATTTAGGTATCTTGTACATCTCTTATATAGAGGTGTTTTTTTTGAAAAAGAAGCTTATAGTTACATTTATGATTTTTCTTATAATGGTTATATTTTGTCATATTTTTGTCCTCCTTTATTAGTTTCTATAACAATTAACAAAAAAATACCAGATACTATCCAAAAGTGGATGGTGTCTGGCACTTTCAACCTCTATAAATATCATTTTTACTTAAGATTTTTCCATTGGAAAGTTGTTATATTCTCTGTGGTTTGTTCAGCTTATCTGGATTAAGGGTAATATATACTTCAGTAATAATATCATCAGAAATATAAAAACTTATGATACTATGAAGGGCTGTATTTGAGTAATTCACGATGGCCGGCTGACCATTAACATTTTTAATTTCAAAATAAATGTCAGCTGGGGCTTTTTTTACAATCCCGAATATAAAGGCCAGAACCTTGGAAGAAGTTGAAACGGGCCGAACCGCTGCCTTAATTTTTCCTCCACCATCAGAGTAGAGTGTGACATTTTTAGATACTAATTCTAACAGGGCATTTGTATTTTGTGTTTGGAATGCATGGATAAAGCGATGTATTAGCAACTTATTTTTTTCATAGTTTAGGCTTTCACCTTCCACATGGGAAATCTTTTGCTTGGCTCGGCTGAATATTTTTCTGCAATTTTCTTCCTTCTTTTCTAGGATAGAAGCAATCTCTAAATAAGAAAAATCAAAGACCTCTCTCAAAAGGAGGACTGCCCGTTCATCCGGAGAAAGATGTTCCATCATTCGTAAATAGGCAATACTTAAACCTTCTTTTTGGATAACAAATTCTGATGGATCAAGATCTTCTAGCAGTAGTGGTTCAGGATTCCAGGGTCCCACATAGGTTTCTCGTCTGATTCGTGCGGACTTTATTACATCTAAGCAACGGTTGGTCATCATTTTACAGAGATAGGCTTTTTTATTTTCTATTACTTGTTCATCTAACTGATACGCTTTTAAAAAGACTTCTTGAACAAGGTCTTCTGCTTCCATGACTGAACCTAACATCCGATACCCGATTGAAAACAATAACGGTTTATAATGTTGATAATCATCATTACTTATTTGCAAATTATCACCTCAATGTATCCTGAAGTACCGCTTCAGCAGCGTGTTTTCCACTACAGATTGTTCCTTCTGATAAAATAAACTCAGGCGAAGCCCAATCTCCTGCTATATATAATCCCTGAATACCCGTTTTAGAACTCTTTAGCAGCTGTTCATCACCTACTTGAGGTAAGCGGTGGTTAACCGTGAGTTGGGGGATATACCTACTTGTAATGACGTAATCCTTCCAACCTGGCTGAAACCTTTCTAGAAAGCTTTCAAGCTCTATTTTAGTACTATTCCCATCTATTTCATCATTAGGATGGTAGTATTTAAATACATGCAGGACAAAATTGTTGGGATTATTTGACAAATGGGCAGCAGTTGAATGGACGGAATAGTAGTAGGGTTCAGTAACACCCAATGCGAATAACCTTTTTGGATTTGGAAGTTGAGTTAAAGCGACATCTAACGTGGCTCCTTTTAATGGTGTAAAGTTATAGGCAGAAATATCAAGCATTTTTGATAGAATTTGTGGACTCATTGTACTAATTACATACTTCGCGGTTATTTCTTCATTATTCGATACGAACACCTTAATTTCCTCTTCAACATGGATAATTTGTTTTACAGTCTCGTGTGTTCGAACCTGTACTCCAGACATAACTGCTTTGTTATGAAGCTGATCAATAATAGTCTGCCATCCGCCATCCAAATAAAGGACACCCGCTAAGACAAGCTGTAAGTGTGACACGATTACTTTTGCACAAACCAATTCATGTGCATGACAATAGGTTGAAAGCCTTCCTAGTACATAGAGCAATGACTGAACTTTAATAGATGGTGTTGTTTCTTCTACCCAGTGTTTATAGGTTTGGTTAGCGAGCCTGTCGGGTTTACTCCTCATAATTATAAATATGACTCTTATCCACTCTAAACGTTCTTTCCAATTCAAATGATTTGTAGACAATAGACCTAGTGGAGAGAAAGGAGCAGTGTATTCACTGTTGTTATCAATTAAAGTGGCTCCCATTTTGGGTGATTTTCCATGAAGCTTTACACCTAATTCATGTAGAATCGGTTTGGCTTTTCCTTTTTTATATAGAGCATGGGGTCCAAGGTTAAATGACTGCTGTTTCATCACATCTGTTCGAGCCCGTCCGCCAGACTTCATTCCTTTTTCTACTATTAAAATTGATACATTCGATTTAGCTAAATAATTTGCAGCCACATACCCTGCAAGACCGCCACCAATAATTACAACATCATATTTTTGAGTCATAAGTTAACCCTCCAGATTGTTATTTCAATAGCTATAACGACCATGGGAGGATATTTGTGACAACAATGCGCTTGTTTCTGACTATATGGTGATTTGTGCATATGGATTGCCAACGCCGAACGATTTCAAGATAACAAGTGTAGCTGAAATGAAACATGATCCGAACTATTGTTGCAAAAGAAAGAATTAGAAGAGCTTTATCAATAGCTTAGTGGGTTTATCAAATAGTAACTTTTCTTGCTTATACTGTTAATAGTTCCTGAACAGAAAGGTTATCCAATGTCTAACAATTCGGTATTATTTTCCTATTTCGCCTATTTTGTAAGCGCTTTTATATAGGCTAGTACAAAGGTATAATATAAGTATAAGGAATCCAATAAGCGTAACTGGAGGAATCGAGATGTTAACTGAGATTATTCTTGACTTCAAAAACTGGTGGTTTAGCGGGGCAGCAATTAATGAGGAAATTGAGGAATATGAACGGATTGAGTCTAAGCATACTAGAGTCATACATGATGAGGATATAAATGAAATAATCCGAGTTCATTAACAGTGTACCTTTTCAAAGAAGTCTACTACTTATAGTGACTTCTTTTTTAATATCATCTTTTCCTACCAAGAAGGTAATTAGTATAGTAAAATAAAAAGATGAATGTTTAAGAAGTAGAAGAGTGTTGGGCAGAAATTCTTATTGTGTGGAGGAAATATGGTGAGTTATCAACTAAACAATAGATTTAAAATGTTTACACTGAATTCCAATCGGAAGCTAGCAACAGAGATGGCAGCACTTTTAGACTGTGAGTTAGGTAAATGCTCTGTCAATCACTTTAGTGATGGCGAAATTCAGATACATATCGAAGAAAGTGTACGAGGTAGTGAGGTTTTTGTTGTTCAATCAACTTCGTATCCAGTTAATGATAACATCTTAGAGCTCTTGATTATGATTGATGCCTTGAAAAGAGCCTCCGCAGGTGTGATTAATGTTGTTATACCTTACTACGGTTATGGACGACAAGATAGAAAAGCGCGTTCACGGGAGCCAATTACTGCAAAACTTGTGGCCAACCTCTTAGAAGCAGCTGGTGCAAATCGAGTTCTGACAATGGATCTCCATACTCCTCAGCTCCAAGGCTTTTTCGATATCCCTGTGGAACATCTAATTGGTGTACCAATCCTTACAAATTATTTTCAGGAAAAAGGATTAGAGGATATTGTTATTGTGGCGGCACATAATGGCAGCATTGCTAGAGCAAGAAAAATGGCCAACCTTTTTCATGTTCCTATTGCCCTTATTGATAAAAGAAAACTGGAAGAAAATGCAGTTGAAACGATTAATGTTGTAGGGAATGTAGAAGGAAAGAATGCAATTATTATTGATGATTTGATTGATACTGGAACAACCATTACTGAAGCTGCTAAGGCTTTAGAAGAACACGGGGCAAAATCGATATATGCTTGCTGTACTCATTCTGTTTTTACAGCGAATGCAATTGAGAAAATTGCTTCATCGCCCATTAAAGAACTAGTAGTAACAAATACAATCGAGTTGCCAGACGAGAAGGTTATTGATAAAATTAAGATCATATCAGTAGCACCTTTACTCGTAGAAGCAATTGATCGTATACACAATGAAAAAGCGGTAAGTCCTTTATTTGAATAAGACGATTGATATGTTAATTTAAAAGTACCACAGCTCCATTCTTATCATGGAGCTGTGGTGCTTTTTTTGGTTAATTTACAGACCAATTTGCTTTTTTAATTGTCCTGATTGTTTCGTTCCTTCTATCACCGAATAATCATTCTTTTTATAGGCAAACCAATAGGCCATACCGATAAAGATTGCTCCACCAGTTGCATTGCCTAAGAAGACAGGAATAAAATTAACTAGATACTCCCACCATGAAAAATAGCCTGCGAAAATAGCTGCTGGAATGACAAACATGTTCGCAACGACGTGTTGGAATCCAATGGCAACGAATGCCATCGTAGGGAACCATATACCAGCTATTTTCCCCATCATATCTTCACTTCCATAGGACAACCAAACAGCGGCAGCAACGAGCCAATTGCAGCCAATACCAGAAACAAAAGCTTGGATAAATGTAGCATCTAATTTATGTTCAGCAATATGGATGGTGCTCTCTAGGTAAGCACCTGTTTCTGTTAAGCCAACAATATGGCCAAAAAAGTAGGCAACGAAAATTGCACCCACAAAGTTGCTTATTGTGATGAGCAGCCAGTTCTGCAAAATTTGTTTTGTTTTAATTTTATTTGCTAACCTTGCTAGAGGTACTACCATCATATTTCCTGTGAGCAGCTCTCCACCAGCAATTAATGTTAGAATTAGCCCAATTGGGAACACAGCAGCACCTAGAAGTGAACTTAGTCCAGATAAACCTTCAGATAGTGGTGCGGTAATTCGTATATAAAGTAGAAAACCTAAGGCGATAAATGCACCTGCCTGAAAACCTAAGATTAAGGTTGTTAGTAGTGGATAACTTGTCTTCTTTATCCCATTTTTAATTGAAATTTCTAAGATCTTATCTGGTGTGTGTAATGACATAATTATTATTCCCTTCTAACCTATATGTAATTGTGAATTCATTCACATGTTATTCGACTATTATTCTATCGCATTGTCACCCATTATGCTGTGAACATTTATTTAACTTTTATATGAATATAAAAAGAGGCATGCGCTATTAGGGTGCCTGCCTCTAAAAATAGGACTATTCAAACCTCTCTAATGTTGCGATTACTCCTTGAAGGGCTTCTATTTCATCATCTCCAGATACTTCCAATGTAATCTCTGCCTGTTTTGGTATTGCTAAGGATAATACGCCTAGGACCGATTTTAGGTTTACCTTTCGTCCCTTGTAGGTTAGAAAAATATCCGCATTAAAGCGGGCAGCCGCTTGAACTAATTGATTAACTAGTTGTGCGTATAAACCTACTTTTGCACTAATTCTAACTGTTTGTTGAATCATCATTGTCCTCCTTGATG
>JAQSXG010000210.1 GCA_029256785.1 Neobacillus sp. | reverse complement strand
GAGTCACGGGTAGTTTCGGGAAGCCTGATAAAATCATCCTTGTGTAATAGCGCATCTATATCAGATTCAGTCAAGATCTCTTTAAAATCTCTATTTATGTTGCAATCTCGGTTTTGAGGGCAGGCTAGCTGACAACGCATACATCCGACTAAAGCGTTATGCCAAGTAGAGTTAATCCAGTCAGGAAATGGTTCCGAGGATTCATTGATATATGTAAGACACTTTATTCCATGGATAATATTTCTATTTATGTCAATGCACTTTGTTGGGCAACTATTTAGACAAGCAAAACAGTTGTTACAGTCTGGCATCCTTTGTATATCTCGCCAGGTATCTGCGTCGCTTGGCATATCAGATATTAGAGCGGTCAGGCGATAGAAGCTTCCCATACCGTAAATGTAGGAAATATTGTTTCTACCATAATGACTGAGTCCGCTTCTCACCGCAAGGAGCTTCAACGGAAGTTTTGCACGAACTAATGAAAAATTCTTTTTTAATTCGCCTTCAGCAATATTTAATACAAGTTTTTCCGCTTCCGTATAAATGTAAGTAGGTGGCACAATAATCTTTTGTTCTTTTCCCCGCCATGTAAAGCGTAGTATTGTAATCGGCTGTGGTACTGCCGCGACAATGATTGATTGTGCATTTGGTAATACTGCAGAGTAGTCGTATTGAAAATCATTTAAATATTTATGTATAAGATTATTATTGAGTAGTCTGGAGTGATATAACTCTTCCATTTCCTGCTGCAGATTATTAAGATGCTGGATGGGGACGATTTTTCCTTGGCAGTTATTCTGTTTTAGTTTGGTAAGTAATCTCGCTCCCTGTGAATTCAAGCAAAGCCCTCCAGTAACTGTTATTTTGAATAATGATGGTTACAATGGTATAATATAGTATATCGTCTTGTTTTGTAACTGTCAATTGATGAATAAGGGGTTACGATATGAAGGAATTATGCTTGGATTTTTTAAATACACGATGGTACCTTACTCATAAACTCAATAAGGAGATATTGGCAGACCCCGCGTTGCTTAAGGAATTTCTGGAAGTACGGCAGTTGCATGTGGAAGCTCCTGCTTCCTTTGAGACAATAGAGGGTTTGTTGGAACTGCGTGAATTTCTGGCAAAAATCCTAGAGGATTATACGAGAGCAAATTCAATATCGTCAGATGCCATTAAGAGGATAAATTATTATCTAGCAATATCAACCTGCAGAAGGGTAATGGAACAACGGGAACAAGGATTCCAGATAACAATACAACCAGTATCTTTTGATTGGAATTGGGTTATGGCTGAAATAACCACTTCTTTTGTGGAATTAATCGGATGCAGTGGCTACAACCGGATTAAACTTTGCGAGAACCCGGACTGTAAATGGTTTTTTTATGATGAAACAAAAAGTCGCACCAAGCGATGGTGTGATGACCGATGTGCAAGCTTGATGAAGGTGAGAAGGTTTCGGGCTAAGCAAAAAAAAGATTCTCAAAACGAAGAGGCTCTGTCAGACTAAGGAACAGTGGTTTTGTCTTGTGATATTCCGTTAATTAACAAGACACAACCACCGTCCCCTTGTCTTTCTTCAAAACATCAATATAATAGGCGAATTGAGAGACAATTAATGGATATAGATGGTATAATATGGGGGAGGAGGATGATGAACCTTGCCACTTTCTATTGAAGAAATTTATTCGTATCTTAGCATTGTTGTGCTGCTTGTGATGATCCCAGGGCCAAATACAGTTTTGGTCATGCAATCGGTTGGCATTAATGGTCGCCGGGCTGGTTTCTTTAATGTGTTTGGTATTGCCACAGCAGTTTATCTGAACGCACTGATATCCGGCTTGGGATTGTCGGTAATTATCATGCAGTCAACAGAGATATATAATATAATGAAAATTCTTGGTGCCGGCTATATTGCTTACCTGGGATTAGCCAGCTTAGTAGATGCTTACAAGCTGCATAGACAGGAACCGCCTGTTGCCACTGAAAACAATGGCAGGCAGGAACCGGACATCAGGGTTGTGGCGATAAGTGGGTTCGCGTTCTATTCCAAAGGCGTATTGACAGGGCTTCTTAATCCGAAATCAGCTCTTTTCTTTTTGGCATTTTTTCCTCAGTTCATGCACCAGGACGGCAATATTTTTACCCAATCGTTGATACTTACTTTGTTATATTCCCTAGTGTCGGCAACTTGGTATAGCCTACTGATAATATTCATAGGAAAGCTCCGTCATTTTTTTGCACGACGCGAAACGCAAAAATGGCTAAAGACTATAACCGGAACAATACTAATTGGAATGGGTATAAAAATAGCAGTACAAAGATAAGGCCTACAAAGAGGCGGTGTTTTTAAGATGATCAACCGAAAAAGGTCTCAACCTTTGCGTAATGCAGGGGTGAGACCTTTTTAGATTAGTTTTTAATACTAAGGATGAGTAGTTGCTACTTGACTTTTCCGATAGAAATATTTACGCGGTAATTTCCATACTCCAAAACAGAATCTAAGAAATAGTTCAAATCCTCTTGGGAATTAACCTGGATTTTCACCATGTAACATCCATCGCCGCTGATCCGGCTAGCTTCTACCACCGCTTCACTATCATTTAAGAATACGTGAAAAGCTCTATGGTTTGTTGTTTTCATGAATATGCTTATATAGGCTGTTATGGTTTTCCCAAGCAGTTTATCATCAAGCAAAACTGAGTAACCTTTTATCACACCGAGATCTTCCATTCTTGAAATCCGATTCGAAACTGCCTGTCCGGTTAGGTGAACTACCTCGCCGATATCTCTAAATTGCATTTTGCAGTTTGCTTTTAATAGTTTTATGATTTCTAAATCAGTATTATCAAGCATTTTTCATTAAATCCTTTCCTGAAGAAATCAGAAATAGTTCTATACTTTCCCTGCTCAATTATATCTGTCTGTATAATTATTATAACAGTATTTTGTCAGAATCCATATTGGAAATTTGGAGGGATTGAGAGTGAAAAGATCATTACTCGTAATTGATGTACAAAATGAATACTTTACAGGAAAAATGCCGGTTACTTACCCTGAAGGAAGTTTTGATAAAATTCTTCAGGCTGTGGATGCAGCCAATCAAAGTAAAATTGCGGTAATCCTTATCAGACATGAAGCAACACAAAAAGGTGCTGCTGTGTTCGTAAAAGACAGCAAGGGATGGGAAATTCATGAGGAGCTTCTGAAAAAAGAATTTGTACGAATTGTTGATAAGAAGCTTCCGGGAAGCTTTACCGATACCGGACTTGAGGATTCTTTAAGGGCAATGGGGATAGATACAGTTGTTATCTGTGGATACATGACGCAGATGTGTTGCGATACGACGGCAAGACAGGCGGTTCATCTTGGATTTTCAGTTGAATTTCTGTCAGATGCTACAGGTACTTTGGCTGTGTCAAATAATGCTGGAGAAATAACAGCGGAGGAACTTCAAAAGGCGATTCTTATAACACAGGCTATGAGGTTTTCCAATGTGATTTCTACCGATGAATGGATTAAGAAGATAAATGAGAAATAAGCCACAACACATGAATTGGACATATCGCCTGTATGCCTGAACAACTTGAGCAGGAATTTGCCGACTGTGTCAATCTGGCTAATTTCATGTTGAAAACAGTAGGACTTGATGACGATATCTCCTATCAGTTTTCAAAATGGGATCCCAATAATAGAGAAAAGTATATTGGAACAGCGAGCAATGGGAAGAAGTCCAGAACAAAATGCGAGAAATACTTGATCATTTGAATATACCCTAGGGCGCAGTCTCCGTTCGATCGAGAAAAGATGGAGATATCGGCTCAATTGCTGTCAATGAAGTCATTATGAAAATAAAACAAGAAATACACTTGCGTTTATAATGGCAAGGAAAAGAGAGTACTCTATGCGATTATCGGCGGCCTTATATGGCTTGTGGAAAAACTATATCTATAAATAAAGCAGCTTTAGTCCGATGGAAGTTTGGACTAAGCTGCTTATTTACTTTATGCTTGTTTAGCCAGCATATAAAAATTACCTAAAAAATTCGTATAACCCATAACAGTATAATCGCTCCGAAAGTTGCCATGAGGATTTCGCCGATTGTGCCATAGGTACTAATACCTAAGAGTTTAAACAAATATCCGCCGATAAAAGAGCCTACTACACCGATGATTAAATCACCGATAAGGCCAAATCCTCCGCCTTTTATAACATTACCAGCTAACCAACCTGCGATAATGCCAATTATTAAAAACCAAAGCATACGTATCCTCCGTCAGTTTCTAAATTAACAAACCCTAAAATTATTTAAGAGAGACTGTATCGCTTGACTCCTCATTTGTTTTTGAAAGAGTTTCAATGGAATATAGCACAGCGCCATAGAAAGTAAGTCTCTTAGTGCCATATACCCAAACTGAATCGTTTTTTTCAGTACGCATTGGCTTACCCCAACTAAGGTGTACTTGCCCTTTAGTCATGCCTTCTTCTACATTTCCATTTTCAATTTGATCCCACAAAGTATAAGACCCGCCGAGACTAATTCTTGGGTCTTCCACAAACAGATCAGCTTGCCACGGAGGCGTCTCAGCCCACACTTGAACTGGAGTATTGGTCCAACTGTAAGCGATGGGTAGAATCGCCTTTTCCCCGTTTACTGAAACAATCAACCAAATAGGTTTTTGCGATTGATTACCTGCATACACATCGACTACTGTAACCGGACTACCAATTGGAATGGAGACTGACACTGGCATTGTATTGCTAGTCCAATATAGCCCTGACAAATCTCTAAACTTAGGGTAAACAGTAGTTCCTAAAAACTGTTGCCGGGCATTAGTCAGATCAGATGTTAACACCAGGCCTTCTAATTGCCCCCGCATGGTACGGGCAGTAAGTTTCTCGCCTGTATCATTTACCGTCATATTAACAATATATTCTTCTTGATTATAGCCAGCTGGAAAAGGTACTATTCCGGTAACTGTAATTTGTTTTCCAACATATTCAGCGTAGGGAATCCGAACTGAGCGGTCACCGTGGAATCCCTGAGCTCCTTCTTCGACTATAAAAAATTCGTATCCTGCTGATTGCTTATCGATAGGTAAAGCAAGAAAGGTGAAGTTATGCCCTATCCATTGTTCGACCTTTACATTAGTTGCAGAATTTTCACTAGGTGCCTTCGCCACCGAAACAGAACCAACTGTCCCCAACCCTACCAGTAAACTCAAAACCAACAAAATACGTAAGCTGAACATTTTCATTTGTTTTCCCCCCAATTTTTACTTTTTTCTATAACAAATGTGAAAACCAATCGCCTGATGAGAGCATTTTTATTGATCAGCACATGCTGCTTATGATTAAATTTTGGCATAAGAAAAAGCCCCCACGTTTGGATATTCGGCGCATGCCGGCGAGTATGATATATATCACACCCAGTTTTTAATATCCCGTGGCGGCTAAAACACAATATTGTATTGCAGTAATCGTCGGAAATTTCAAACATCTTATGAATTATTATACTATATATAGTATTTTATGTCAATAATAGTTTTCTGTGAATAAACAATCGTATATTGTAATTAGACATTGTAGAGTATCTTGCAAAATACCTTCTTAAAAACCATTCAAGAAGAGAGGTCCTTTGCTTCTTTTCTATTTGAAGGATAAAAGTGGCAGCTCGTTCAATATGGTAACCTTAATTACTTTGATTTATAATGATATTGGGAAAAGAAGAAACAGTAAAAACTAATGGAGGATTTTTTATGAGTAAAGTTATAGTTTTAATTTCACTCATTTCTTTGAGTGTTTTTATATCAGGATGTGTAAGTCAAGCGACAAATCAATCACCAATTAAGTCAATAAGCGGTGCACAGAATATAGTAACTATTCAGCCCAAAGATGACAAAACAATATCAACACAGCAGAATGGTGCTACTACTTCTACAGAAACAACAACAATACATCAAGAAATATTTTATGGACAGTGGGTTATTAAGAAAGTACTGGCATATGGGCCAGTGGGAACTTATAGTAATGATGACATAAAAAATATAGAGGGTAGAAAGTTAAGTTTCTCAAAAGAAAGAGCAAGCTGTTTCGGTGACCAAATAAAATATTTAAATGATGTTGCTATCAACCCTATATATAAGAAAACTGTTGTTTCTAAAAGTGATTTTGTAACTGGCTATCGTCTTAAACCTGATGCACTTGGTATCAAGAGCGATTCTATCATCCAAATTAATGCGTCTGATTCAAAAGGTAATGGCTGTGTTTTCTTTATTAAAGATAATGACACCTTAATTCTAGCCGGTGGTGGGGCATTTTTTGAGCTTGTTAGGGAAACGTAAAACCAGATTACAGTACTACTCACATTGAGGGTATGTGGTAAGCAAAATGAAGTCCTTAAATGGTAGTGGTGCCATGTTCATAAAAGGTAAAATAATCCAATATAAAGAATAAATAGCCATAAATCCTTTTGTAAGGAATTATGGCTATATTGCTAAATTACGTGCGAGGGATAAGTTGAAATTCGAGTTAAAGTGACGATACAAATTATACAGATCGGCATTGAGGAGTAGAATTTTGAATAACATTAAGGCGGTATTTTTCGATTTTGATAATACAATAGTGGATTATGTAAAATCAGATATAGACAGCTTGCGAATATTAGCAAAATCTTTGCCAGTTAAACTAGATGCGAATGCCTTCATCGATATTGCTGTCGAACAAATTATGAAGTTCCATGACTTGGTTAATGATGGTAAAGTGGAAGCTACCAATATACATAATTATCGTTTGTATAATACCCTGCAGTACTTTTCAGTGGAATGGAAAAAAGAATATGTGGATATTTATTTGCAACACTTTATACAATCCACTGTTTGCTTTTCAGGAGCAGAAAAAGTAATAGAATATCTGTACGGCAAAGTTAAATTGGGAATATTAAGTAATGCATATAATTCGGAAGAGCAGAAAAGAAGAATTAATAATACCGGGATAGCAAGATTTTTTGATGATATTGTTGTATGTGCAGATATCGGCGCCTACAAGCCGTCGAAAGAGGTATTTCTTTATTTGGTTAATAAATATGGTTTGGCACCGAATGAATGCATTTATATTGGTGATTCAGAAGAGTATGATATAAAAGGATCTAGGGAAGCTGGATTATATACAATAAAGATGGTTCATAATCCATTGCCGAAAAACTCGATAGCAGATTTTATTTGTGTAGATTTTGATGATTTATACTTACTGCTTGCAGGAGTTTTAAGCAGAAACAATGTTTTAGTGGAATAGCAGGAATTTTGTGGCTTTTATGGAAAGGATATTTATTGGATTTATTAAGGTGGTATTTTATGAAAAATATTCATTGTAAGCAGATATGGATCATGACATTTTTAGTATTTGTATTTTTGGCACTAGCATCGACTGCTTTTGCTCAATCAGTAGAAATCAGATTTTTTCCTAACGGGACAGTAAATAGTTACTCTAGCCCCGTAAATGATCGTGTGTCAGATGTGTATAAATCTCTGGAATTAGTCCCATCAGGCAAAGG
>JAQSXG010000209.1 GCA_029256785.1 Neobacillus sp. | reverse complement strand
CAGAGGAAATGTAACATATACCCTACAATATTGGTCGATTTTAGGATAAAATTGGATTTTAATCCGGTGGGGGGAAATAGAATGAGCGAATTACTGGTTAATAATATTCAACTAACAAGAAGTTTCTTTCTTAAAAATGTTGGTAAACTAGACGATAGTCTTGTAGACGTACAACCAGAAGGCTTTAACAATACGCTGCATTGGCATATTGGGCATGTATTAACGGTTACGGAACAATTAATATTTAGATTCCCGGAAAAAACAACTAACTTACCACCTAATTATCCAGAATTATTCGCACGCGGTACGAAACCGGCTGATTGGCAAGGGCAAGTTCCCTCGGTCAAAGAATTAGTAGAACAGTTAACAGACCAACTAACACGTATAAAGGAAATTCCGGCGGAGAGCTTAAGTAGAAAATTGAAGTCGCCATTTCTTGGCTGTGAAACATTTGGGGAACTTATTAATTTTTGTTTATTCCATGAAACCCTACATCTAGGCCAAATTCAAGCAATGAAACGAGTCATTGAAACCGCTCAATCAAAATAATTATAGAAAGATCGTTTCTGCATTCGTAGAAACGTTTTTTCGTTTTTTCTAACATATAACTCAAAAAGAGAGGATGTCTACCTGCTTTATGAATGGACAATTGTCAAAAGAAAGACCAAAAGAAAAAATATGGACCAAAGACTTTGTTTTAATTGTTTTTGCTAATTTTTTTATCTTCTTAGGGTTTCAGATGACCTTACCAACCATTCCCCTATTTGTTCAGCAATTGGGAGGAAGTGACCAAATAATTGGTTATGTTGTTGGGATTTTTACCTTTTCTGCATTGCTTCTCCGTCCCTATGCAGGCCATTCGCTTGAATCAAAAGGCAGGGGTTTTGTTTATCTACTCGGTCTTGCCATATTTGTTCTTTCGGTTGGAGCCTTTGGATTTGCAACAAGTATGGCATTCTTATTTTTCGTTCGAGTGGTTCAAGGTGTTGGCTGGGGATTTTCAACAACAGCATCAGGGACAATTGCCACCGATTTAATTCCAGCATCGAGGCGCGGCGAGGGAATGGGCTATTTTGGCTTATCAGGTAATCTTGCATTGGCTTTTGGTCCGTCTCTTGGTCTGGCTTTAGCAGGAATGATAACCTTTAAACAACTATTCTTAATTTGTGGGGGGTTAGGGTTAGCCGCCTTGCTACTATCATCAAGAATCAGCTACAAGAAGGTGGAGAAAAAAGCCGAGAACCAAAACACCAAGAAAAGACTAGATATATATGAAAAAAGTGCTCTAAAGCCATCGATGCTTTTGTTCTTCCTAACGGTAACTTTTGGGGGGATTGCTTCTTTTTTACCACTATACACAACTGAGAAGGGAATTTCCGGTATTCAATGGTATTTCCTAATTTACGCCATTGCATTAATGGTTTCGAGAACGTTTGCGGGACAATTATATGATAGAAAAGGGCATCAGGCCATTTTTATCCCAGGGAGTTTGTTAATTTTTTCAGCGATGCTATTGTTAGCGTGGCTGCCAAATAGCTTTATGCTCTTTTTAGCAGCAATCTTGTATGGATTAGGTTTTGGAATGGTACAACCTGGTTTACAAGCGTGGGCAATTGAAAAATCTCCTGTTAACAGAAGAGGAATGGCAAATGCCACTTTCTTTTCGTTTTTCGATTTAGGTGTGGGAGTGGGTGCGATCGCGTTCGGTCAAATTAGTCATTTGTTTGGCTATGCGAGTATCTTTATAGCATCTGCATTTTCAGTTTTTGTTTCAATGTTGTTTTATTTTGTGATCTTATACAAAGAGCGGTTAAGTGTTTTACAACAAGAATAATGTTGAAAGGGGATTAGCTGAGCTAATCCTCTTTTTTTGATAACAAAGATAAGGATTGAGAATACTAAACCCGAAGATAGTGAAAACTGAATTATTTTACTTATTTCCATTCGATTGACTCTGTTAATCGGTACTTTTATAATCGACTTTGTGAATGAAAACGTTGTCGAATTTTGTCGAAATAATGGCGATAGTTTTTATTTTCTCATAATAATTGTTACATAAAAAAGGAGCGAATGTTTTGAAATTTATATTATTTTTTGCATCTTTAGCGATCCTCTTTTTGCTCGCATATATCGTTAGTAACAATAAAAAGGGAATCAAAATAAGACCAATAATAACGATGTTGGTATTACAGTTGCTGTTTGCCTTTTTACTATTAAATACAGAAATTGGTTTTGTCATCATTACGGCAGTATCGACTTTGTTTGATCATCTTCTCAGTTATGCTGCAGAGGGTATTAACTTTGTATTTGGTGGGATGGCAAATGAAGGTGCGGGTCCCTTTTTCTTAAATGTCCTACTCCCAATTGTGTTTATCTCTGTATTAATCGGGATTGCGCAGCACATTAAGGTTCTTCCAATTATTATCCGCTACCTTGGATTAATCTTAAGTAAAGTAAATGGTTTGGGACAATTGGAGTCTTATAATGCTGTGGCTTCAGCCGTTTTTGGTCAATCTGAGGTATTTATCTCTGTGAAAAAACAACTCCCGTATATTCCCGAACATCGCCTTTATACACTATGTACCTCGGCTATGTCGACGGTTTCTGCCTCTATATTAGGTGCTTACATGACAATGATTGAACCTAAATATGTCATAACAGCCCTAGTATTAAACTTATTTGGTGGATTCATTATTGCAAATATTATTAATCCGTATGAAGTAAAAGAAGAAGAAGATATTATTGATGTTCAAGAAAATGAAAAGCAAACCTTTTTTGAAGTATTAGGGGAATATATCTTAGATGGTTTTAAAGTTGCCATTATCGTTGGGGCAATGTTGATAGGTTTTGTTGCCTTAATTAGTATGATTAACGGTGTATTTGAAGCAATTTTCGGGATTAGCTTTCAGATGGTTCTTGGATATATATTCGCACCATTTGCCTTTATTGTTGGGGTGCCAAGTGCTGATATGGTTGAGGCAGGTACCATTATGGCGACGAAATTGCTTTCAAATGAGTTTGTTGCAATGATGGACCTTGCTAAAATTACCGAATCATTATCAAGTAAGACGGTAGGTATCATTTCTGTATTTCTTGTTTCATTTGCAAACTTTTCATCGATTGGAATTATCACTGGTGCGGTAAAAGGATTGAATGAAAAAAAGGGAAATCAAGTAGCAAAGTTCGGGTTAAAGTTGCTCTATGGAGCTACACTTGTTAGCTTGCTAACAGCAGCAATCACGAGCATAATGCTCTAATAAAAATTGTATGACATGAAAAAAACCATCAACATTAGTTGGTGGTTTTTTTCGTTTTCTTTATTAAAAAGTAGATAGCTCCTAGAACTACAGCCCCAATAATAATAGGTAAAGTGTATTGATGCGCATAATCCTCAATATTTGCCCAATTTTCACCCAATACATTTCCTAAGTATAGGAAAAGAATGGTCCATGGAATAACAGCTGCTACAGTAAAAAGCGTGAATTTGGCAAAGGGCATTTTAGAAATACCTGCGGGAATAGAGATGGCATGTCTAACGACAGGAATAAAACGAGCAAAGAAAATGACGCCTCCGCCATATTTTTTAAACCAAAGTTCGGACTCATCAATTTGTTTCTTTTTAATGAATATATACTTTCCGTATTTTTCTAAGAATGGTCGGCCGCCATAATAACCGGCCCAATAAATGAATAATTGTGCAAAGGTTCCGCCAATGGTTCCAGCAATGATTGCTCCTGGATATCCGATGATACCCTGTGAAATCATAAATCCGCCATAGCCTAATACAATTTCGCTAGGGATAATTTCAATCATTAATCCTAAGGCAATGCCTAAATATCCTAAATCTGATAAGAATTCTAAAACAGAAAAAATAAATTCCTTCATAGGTCACCTTCACTTTTATTTTTTTCACTTTTCTTAGTGTATAACAGTTCCGCTAATATGTAAAAGACAACGGGACAATTGCCCCGCTGGTCGTTTTTTACATACTTAACGATTTGCTGGAGGAGAACATGTAATTGCGGTGATGGAAGCGAATGCTGTAGACGATGCCCATTGCAAACATGTTTCCCATTAATGAACTGCCGCCGTAGCTGATGAATGGTAAAGGTATTCCGGTTATCGGTAACACTTGGATCGTCATTCCGATATTTTGGAAGACATGGAAGGTTAGCATGCTTATGATTCCTGTACAAACATATGTATTAAAGGGATCATTCGTATCTAGAGCTGTTTTAATTAAATGATAGATTAATAGAAAGAATAGGCCAATGACAATACTGCCACCCACAAAGCCGTATTCCTCACCGATGATACTAAAGATGAAGTCGGTATGCCCTTCAGGGATATATACTTCCCGATTGCCAAAGCCTTTTCCTGAAATGAGGCCGGAACCAATGGCACTTAAGGATTTCAATAGATGGTAGCCAGAACTGCTTGAATGGTTAAAGGGATCAAGCCAAGCGTATATACGATTAAATTTATACTCCTGTACATGAAGATATTTTTCGAGTAGTTCAGGTTTGTACACGACCAGATAAATCATAGAAACCGCGATGGCGGCACCGGAGGTAAAGATAGGTAAAATGATTTTCCATGTAATTCCGGAAACTAAGATAAAGCCCACTAATATTGATAGTAGTACGAGAGAGGTTCCTAAATCATTTTGTTTCATAATGAAAAAAATTGGGAGACCGGTGGTAACGGCTAATTTTATTAATAGCCAAAAGTCGGTTTTGAGTTCTTTTTCTAGGAATTTTTCCTGATGCTGTACCGCGACCCGGCTTAATGCTAAAATCAAAAATGTTTTTACAAATTCTGAGGGTTGAATCGAACCAAGCCCAGGAATGATAAACCAGCTTTTTGCTCCGTTTCTGATAGGTGCAATGCTTTCAGGGGCAAGGAGAATGGTAATTAGTAAAATTAGCCCAAATCCATACAAATACCAGGAAAGCCGCCTATATTGGTAACTGTCAAAAAGGATGGTAATAGAAATAATCGCTGCTCCGACGGCATACCAGAAAATCTGTTTTAATAAAAAATTTTCATTGTATTGTTCGGATGCTTGTGCACTATAAATGGCTACACAACTAACTAGGAAAAATAGAAACAAAATCAATGTTAACGTCCAGTCAAATCGATCTACTTTTTTTGTGGAATTGTCCATTTGTCACACCCGTTTTTTTTATAATATAAATGTATGCTGTTAATGATAATCTTACGTAACAATACCTAATTAGGCAAATAATTACAATGATTAAGACGGTTAAATCTTGGGGTTTGTTTCATTTTTAGTAAAATAAAAAAGCACGGTCTTTTTGACCGCGCTACATGAGGTAGTTGAGAAACATGGTGGCAATTCCAAAGTAAGTGAGCAAGGAAAAGATGTCATTGATTGTTGTTATTAAAGGGCCAGAAGCGACGGCTGGATCGATATTTAACCGGAATAAAATCAACGGTATGATCGTTCCTGCAAGTGTTCCGATGATAAGCGTAAAGAACAGTGAACAGCCGACAACAGCTCCTAGGACTAGGCTTCCTTGCCAAAAATAAGCAATGATAGAAATCAAAATCGCGCAGGTAAGTCCGATGGTTACACCGACACCAAGTTCACGTGAAATTAAGCGAACGATGACTCCTTTATCAATATCATGAGAAATTAGCCCTCTAACAACAACCGCAAGCGATTGTGTTCCGGTGTTACC
This sequence comes from Neobacillus sp., assembly GCA_029256785.1. Classification (GTDB taxonomy): domain Bacteria; phylum Bacillota; class Bacilli; order Bacillales; family Cytobacillaceae; genus Neobacillus. The sequence goes on along the minus strand of JAQSXG010000209.1, from coordinate 1,887 downwards.
AGTCATTCCGGCAATCATTGGCATAAAGAAGGCAATGGCAACAACCTGGTCAAGGGTATTTTCAAAACTACTAATAATTTTTCCAGATATGAGACCGATAAATAAAAGCAAAATTAACCAGGGGAGCCTTCTAGCAGCAGCAACTAACGTCTTTGTTTCAAAGTCGATTGATTTTCCTGTTGCGGATAATTTTTCAATATCCTCATTTGCTTCTTGAATAACAACATCGAGTATGTCATCGACGGTTACAATACCGACAAGGATATGGTCGTCATCTACAACGGGCATCGCTAGAAAGTCATATCGTTCCGTCATCTGAGCGACTACTTCTTGGTCGGTTGTCACGTTAACTGAAATCACACGCTCATACATAATATCCTTGATTTTTTCATCAAGGCCACCCAACAGTAGATCCCTGTAGGAGACCACTCCCACTAGTTTGCGCTCTTCATCAACAACATACAGATAGTTTATAGATTCAGCAAACTCAGCAAATGTCTTTAGTTTATCTACTGCTTCTCTAATGGTGTAATTGTTGCGAATCCATACAAATCGGTTCGTCATAATTCTCCCGGCAGTTTCTGGTGGATAATTGAGGATATCACTTACGGCTTTTGACTCCTCAATTTTCATGCCTGAAAGGAGTGAATCCTTTTTCTCGGGAGATAATTCATTTAATAAAAGTGCCAAGTCATCATTATCCATTAAGTCGAGTACTTTACTAGACTTTTCAATGCCCAGTTTATTTAATACTTCAAGCTGTTCTTCTTTATCGAGTTCCTCCATAAGGTCAGCAAGGAGATCGAAATTTAAATATAGAAGGTACCGTGCTTTATGTTTTTCGGGTAAATCTTCATATATTTTGGCTATATCATAAGGCTGCAGTTCTTCGAGAAAGGCCTTAAATTCGTCCTTTTTGTTTTCTTTTAAAATCTTTATAATGTGAAGAGTTAATTCATCTTGTGATAAATCCTTAATCAATAGTACACACTCCTTCCCAGATCGAGCCGTTTCATCATAATGCGAATTTAGGAGTTAATGCTAATCCTAATGCAAATAATAATATATGAAAAGTAAAACTAGTATGTGTAAATAATACAGAAATCACGGTAACCATTCAAACTCTCATAATAAAGTATTTCATTTATATATCAATCCTCATAAATGTAAATGAATTGAAATAAGCATTTCCGCCTATAAACTGATAAAATGGTAATGAATGGGTGTGTTTAGTTGTTTCTTAAAGTTTTCTTTGATCGGAGGAGTTGGCATTGAAAAAGCGTCATCAAGACATACATGATCTAGTCTATATTCATTTAAATCAAGCAGATCAGTATGTTATGTCATATGGTATCGAATTTGCTGAATTTGCTGCTGCTTTTTCAGGTTCGTTAAATCATTTACTGTTATTAAAACATCGCTTTGAAGATGCTGATTTTAATATGCATACACTACTGGAATATTGTCCAGAAGAAAGAATACATAATTTGGCTGCGGAGGATGTGTATGGCTACGGTGATTTTTGTTGGATAGATTTTAGTGAAGAAGTTTTGTTGAATGAACTCACGGGTCAAGAAATTGCCGAATTATTATATTTAGGGCATCAAAAGCAACATTTAAAGCTTCCTTTTTATAATAAGCTGGGAAATCGTTTTGTCTATTTAGCACATGAGGATGGTTTTTTAAACAAAACGTACTACCGAAGCTTTAAGGACTTTTTTCATGTTCTCAGTGAATCAATTACTGATAAGTTAGGGGCGTTAAAGCTTGAAAAGTCCCTTCTAGGTATAAAAAGAAAACGGACGTATCCACAAATAAACAAGGAAATCTTCCTATCGTTAACTCCTTTTATCAAGGAGGGGATATGTATATCCTTAAGAGATATAG
>JAQSXG010000208.1 GCA_029256785.1 Neobacillus sp. | reverse complement strand
TGCCACATCTTCATCTTCTACAGCATTGGAATCTATCGATACTTTCCCAAGTTCATTCATCATCACTGCAACTTTTCTTCCCAACCGTCGTTCATCTTCAAGTAACCTTTTTAAAAGTGTTGTTTTTCCGCTGCCTAAAAAACCTGATAAGATAAAAACCTCTGTTTTATTCATATTCGATTCCTTTCTTTTCCTAACATTCCTTCTATTATAGCCTATTTCGATTATATGCTAAAAAAAAAAGCCCAAGTGCAAATGACTTGAGCATGTTCGTGTGATTAGAATTTATTAATAAACATCACTTTGTTTGTCTTTAATCATTAAATTTACTTTATTTACATCATCTGTTAGTTTTAATGGCTCTATCGTTGTTACAGGATTCATCATAACCATTAGTCCAAATTCCATTAATCTTCCTTTTCCCATGTCAGTATCAACACTTTTTAATATCTCATCGAGAAGTGCTGGCCCCATAGTAACAATCGTTTCAGCAGTAAAACTATTTTTTATTTCCTCTTTTAGCGACTTAACCATCATAAATATCTCATCGGCATTAGTTGAGTGATTTCGCAGGCTTTCAATTTTATTAACAAAATCCTGTCCATAAATTAACTTCTGGCCCTGGTTGCTGTTTACCTCTATCCCATTGGGAGCAATAGAGTCAATAATATCCGCCAGACCTTCAGGATTAAATGTAAAACAATGATCTATGTCTAGATTATACCTATCTTCTACCACTGCCATTAACTCATCTGGCATCATTCTTTGATCGGCCAAGACATCATTAGGAAGCAGGATAGACCCCACCATTATTTTATCATGGTTAGTATCGTATTTTATTAGCATGGCAGATGGTGTAGATTTTTCCTTCTCCATCACTAAAAAGGTATGAAGCCCTTTATTTACAAATGAACTTTCTTTTATTTTGTCTTCTGTTCTATGAACACCTTTGGTTTCTCCTTTATCACTCGGAGACTCACTATGAAAAAAAGAGGATAACGGACCGAAGCCTAAAAAGGAGAAAACAATCACTGCAAGTATAAGTCTTTTCATATATGTACCCCCTGTTTTCTTCTACTATTGTTCATTGTGGGAAAGTACAGGGGAGATTATACAATCATGCGCAAAAAAGCCCGTTCCTACTTGTAAGCAGGAATCGGGCTTAATCTTTTATTGCATCGCTTCTTTTAATACTTCGATTGCTTTTTGAAGCTGGGTATCATTATTTTCAATCTTTTCTCTTAATAGTTCCATCAGTTTCATTGTGGAATCGCCTTTTAATACTCCATCTGCAGGCAGGTTCTCAGCAGTTTGAAACGCAAGAACCGCTTCCGTTGTCTTTTCATCAAAGAATCCATCTTCTCGACCTGGGTCATACCCTATGGCTTTAAGCATTTTCTGTGCCGTCCCAACCTCTGTCGACAGACTTGATAGCTTTAATTCCTTATCAGGATTAATGATTGACAATGTGGCATACGATGGTAGGGATACTTCAAAGTCCGGTTTAATTCCCTCTTTATGTATCCAATTCCCATCAGGAGTCAGCCATTTTGCAGTTGTATATTTAAGATTAGAACCATCTTTAAGGTCCTTAGCTGTTTGAACAGTTCCTTTACCAAATGAAGTCTCACCCACTAGTTTCACTCCTGCAGATTCTTTTACCGCTGCAGCAAGAATTTCTGAGGCACTAGCACTTCCTTTATCAATTAAGACAACTAATGGAAGATCTGGATTTCCATCATTTTTTGAGGGGTAATCTTTTATCTTTCCATTACGGTCCTCTACTTTTAAAATCAATTTACTTTTTGGAACAAACATACTGGAGATGTTAATCGCTTCATCCAATAGACCACCTGGATTATGACGCAAATCGAGTACTAACCCTTTCATCCCCTGCTTTTGCAAATCATTTAATATATCTACGAGTTCTTTAGGTGTATTGGTAGAAAAGCTTGTAATTTGCACTTTAGCAATTTTATCATCAACCATTTCTCCATACACTGTTTCGATTGGAATCTCATCACGAATAATCGGAACCTTTAATAGGTCCTCAGTGCCGGGGCGTTGAATTTCTAATTCAACCTTTGTCCCTTTTTCACCACGAATTAATGCTACCGCTTCAGTAGAAGTCATTCCTTGTATGCTTTTTCCATCTACAGACAAGACCATATCATTTGGTTTTAGCCCTGCTTTTTCAGCAGGTGAACCTTTGATTGGTGAAACAATAACAATAAAGCCATCCTTTTCTTGGATTTCAGCGCCAATTCCTTCAAAGGATGAATCAATGCTACTATGAAAGTTCTTAGCTTCGTCGATGCTCATATAATCTGTATATGGATCGTCAAGGGCTTTAACCATTCCATCAATCGCACCATTAATTAGATCGTTTTGATCCAACTCTTTAAAATATTCCTTCTTTAACGTGTCGTAAGCAGAATAAAGTTTACTAAATTCAGTTCTTTCACTTGCGACGGTAACAACTTTTTCATCTCCAAACGATAGGGCAAATGTTGTAATCCCTGCTGTAAGGAAGATTATGAAAAACAACATCATAACAAAATGAAATTTTTTCATATTTACAAATCCAGATTTGTTTTCATTCACTTGCTCTTGTTCTAAATTTTCTTGATCGACATTCTGTTCATCCATAGCGTTCACCACTTTCGTTTACCAAAAAATAAGAAAAGAATCCTTAAAGCTTAGAATAACATTTTTCATACAAAATTAACAAAGAAAAGTATGTAAAAATAACAAGCGGACAACAAAAAGTATAAAAGCTTAAATTTTCTTAACGTTAGTAAAATATTCTTCCAAAGTCCATTTTTGCTCATAAATAATTTTTGCTGGTTTTACACCTACATATCGAAAGTGCCATGGTTCGTAGATATAATTGGTAATAGACTCCTTTCCTTTCGGATATCGGAGAATAAAACCATAAAGATGGGCATTTTCAGCTAGCCATTTTCCTTCGATGGTATCTGCGTAACTTTCATCTAAGCTAAAGTTGATAGATCTACTTGTGATATCCATGGCAAGTCCTGATTGATGCTCACTTGCTCCTGGTATCGCAACTACTTGCATGGCTTTTTCAATCCCGACTCGATTTGTTTCTGCCTCGAATAGAATTTGCTGCCGATTATACGAACGATAACCAGATACCGCGTATAGCTCAATTCCTGCATTTTTTGCCTCTGTAAACATCTTTGTTAATGCATCAGCTGCTTCTTTCCTCATTAAGCTTTTTTCTAATGCTTCTTCACCAAAAGAAAAGGAAACATTTGGTCTCACTAAATCTTCAGGCACATAGCTCTCGGGGAGATAGTACTTCTTGTTCACTAATGCTAGAGTGTTTGTTGTATTCTGGATTACATTCTTGCCACCTACTTCTTTAATTTCATTAAAAAAAATGGAATCTAAACTTAATGGGTCGTTTTCAGGAGGTATTTCTTCTTTTACCTGCTTATTTTTTTCACCAGAATCTTCTGAGGTGAAAGGGAGCTTTTTTATAGGTAGATTTATTTGATTACAGCCGCTAACGAATAAGGCAATTGTAAAAAACAACAACATTAACTTTAATCTCACATTTTCCACCTGTCTTTATCTCTTTATGGTTGCTTTCCTTTACCAAGGGTAAAGGAAAACCCCTTCCATTGTCGAAAGAGGTTAAGATAGTTACTTGTTACTTTATTGCTGCTTCTAGAGCCACTTCAATCATGTCATTAAACGTTAATTGTCTTTCTTCTGCTGTTGTTTCTTCGCCAGTTAAGATGTGGTCACTAACAGTCAAAACAGACAATGCTCTGCGATCAAACTTAGCTGCTAATGTATAGAGAGCCGTTGTCTCCATTTCAATTGCTAGTATTTGATATTTTGCCCATTTCTCAAGGTCCGCATTATCATTATAGAAAGAATCAGCAGTAAAAATATTTCCTACTCTTAAACTAAGGCCTTTCTCTACCCCTGCATCGTATGCCTTTTTCAATAAATCAAAATTGGCACAAGGAGCAAAGTCCACTCCGCCAAAGGTTAGGCGATTCATATTAGAGTCTGTTGAACTAGTCATCGCAAGAATCACATCGCGAACCTTTACGTCTTTTTGAATGGCACCACATGTACCCACGCGGATGAGGTTTTGAACATTATAACTATTCATTAATTCGTTTACATAGATAGAAATAGATGGAACACCCATACCTGTTCCTTGTACAGAAATCCTATTTCCTTTATATGTACCTGTGTATCCAAACATATTTCGCACTTCGTTATAGCATTTAGCATCCTCTAAAAAGGTTTCAGCAATATATTTAGCCCTTAAAGGGTCCCCTGGTAATAATACTGTTTCAGCAATTTCATTTTCCTTTGCACCAATATGTACGCTCATGTAATATCCTCCATTTCTGTTAAGTGAAGTATTCTTCACAATAGACAATATATCATAAAATATTATCTAAAGAAAAACCTTTCTTTGATTGTAGACATGATTTTAAAAAAATGTGGCAAGCTATTTTTAGATTACCCAAAGGAGGAAAGATTATGGGAAAAAAACATCGATCTCGAACTGGTTCACCTAAGAAGAATAATCATATTCCACCAGAAGCAATAGAAGCTGAACACAATGCACACGCTAAGGAAAATAGCGCAACCGGTGGACGTAAAAACAAACAACAATTTTAAAAGCCTAAGGAGAATTTTTCTCCTTAGGCTTATTTTATCCTTTTTTAGACACCTGCATAAGTATAATGTTTTGCATGTTAATTTCACCTAATATGAATTCGATTAACAGGCTGCCAGCCACCAGACTTGAGTTGATAGTAATATTGGCCGCCAGTACCTTCATCAATTAATATAATATCTCCAGTAGCTAAAAATCTACCTTTGTAATTTGCTGGTATTCGATCCGTCACATTAAAGCGGCTAAATGTTTCTTCCAAACAATTTTCACGAGTACTAGCATGGATATACGTTCGAAAAACCTGTTTATATCCCTTTTTTTCTCGATACTTTGGAGTTTGAAAGATTGTCACATCATATTGAATACTCGCTCTTTTTGTAATCGCCTTGATCATCTTATCCCTCCAATCTATAAAGTAAATACTGTTACTTTAATAATTAGAGATAGACACTAACAATTCCTGCTTAATTGGCAGATTTTTTAAAAATTTACGAATATCTTTGTAAAACACTGTGAATTTGTTGTTGTAAATTAGCTATATCAGCTGTTGAAACGGTCAATCGTACATTCGTTTCATCTGCACCAAGCGCTTCTGCAAATAATCCGCCAAGTCCACGTGCACGTCGATCTACTTGAAATAGTAATTCCATCCGATCATTGCCAGAAGGTCTAAATACTAATTCCAATTCATCTAATTTTCCCCGGAAAGCTCCTGAAGTAGGTATAAATTCAAATTCCTGAACAAACGGGAATCTACCGCGAAGATGATGCGGTGCTGCTTCACAATCCGCTTCTCGTAATCGGAAGCCTAAACTATCGATCGCATTAAATACTTCATTCATTAAGCGATTAGGAATCACTTTTAGATAATCCTTGTCACCTGGATCTACCGCATTTTTTATATCCAGACCTGTTGTCACCCAAATCTTTGATTTACCAATAGACAGTGGTGTATCAATTGGAAGATCGAATGAAAAAGGGATTTCTTTTCTTTCATTCTTTCCAATGGTAAAAGGACTGGTTATCCGAAAACGATCAAGTGTGGCTGTCACACTGTACTTCCGATCATCTGATTCTTTTAAGTAAGTAGTATTTAACGTTAAATAGATGTCATCAATCTGCTGTGCAACTTTACCTCCACGTATCTCAACCACACCTTTAACGACTTCCCCTGGCATATACGTATCCTTTTCAAGCTTCGTATCTACCGCAGCAGACCCAATTCCGATACTTGCAAATGCTTTGTCAAAAAAAGACATTTTTGTTTCCTCCCAGAAAAATATTTTTGGTAATTCTGATTACATAATGATTTTGCTAATTTTAATACGGATTAGAAAAAGTAAGGTTTCACCAATAAAATAAATATTTTTATATTATAGAAATTTCCAACTACCATCTTTTGTAACCAAACAAAAAGCGAGCACGAATGCTCGACTTTTTACTTACTGCTTATTTTTAAAGGGGAAATTACTCTCCTTTTATACGATATTATTCATCTAGTACTTCTTCATCAATAATACTTTTTTCAATGAGATATTCGAAGGTGATATCAGCGATTTCCTCTAATTCTTCTTCAGTAGGTACATATCCTCTTTTGACTAGCTCATGAAAGAAAAATTCAGCAATTTCTTCCGTATCAATAAACACTTCAAGCTCCCGCAAGCAATCGCCCCCTTTTTACAGAATGTATGTTAATTTCTGCACTTTCATGCTACTTACTTCTAGAAGAATCGCGGTATATTATCAATTTGCTTCATCTTTTAAGCATGTGATGAAATTTCATAAAAAATATGTCTTTTTCCTTTTGGACAAGCATAGGATGAATCAAAAGAACTTAGAAGAGGTGGAATCATGTTGAAGTTACAGGCTAAATTAGATGCAATGATAGAAGATGTAAATCAGGAGGATGGATTTATCCCCCAATTGTTCGAGAAAATTACTGACTCCTTATTTTTTCTAATCCAATGGGGAGGAATACCTATGGTTATTTATTTATTAATTGCTGTCTCACGGTGGTAAAGGATTATACATGACTTTTGCCATCGTCATTTACAACACTTTTCAACTTCCTTAAAATGACACGCATCACTTGGTAATACTCTTGATCTTGAAACATTTGATATAGAATCTTATAATCATTAAATATATCTAATAAATGGTCAATTAGCTGCCTTTTTTCCTTTTTACGTTCAATCGCTTCGAGCTCTGCTTTTCTGACCATGTTTTGTTTTTGTGAAACGGTTACTTGTTTTTCTTCGTTATTTACTAAGTATAAGAGTCCTAGTTTTTGAATAAACGTGTCTGCACTCTCTGCGTCCGCTACGAGTGTTATTTCTTCTTCACCAGCCTCAAGCCATTCCCCATCACTTACCCTTGAAAGCTCATAAATGACATCTTCCCACGCATCTTCTTTATAGCGCCAGATTTCAGTACGAAACCCTACGACCTTAAATAAATCAGATCCATATCCGCTTACCTGTACCAAATCACCGAAAAAGAATTGATACTCAATATCTATTTGTTCCTGTTCTACAAGCGTACCTTCAAATTCTGAAAGAAGCTGTAAACCTGATTCAACAAAAAGACCATCACTTTTATTGACTTCATACACAAACTTACCATCAAGCCACTTGACATCTGTTACCTTACCGACAGTACCATACATGGTTATCACGACCGTATCACCGACCTTATACTTCGGCACTTTCCTTCTTTTCATATCCTCCATCCTCTCAATGATGAGTCGTGAATTTATTACAATAGTATATGCACGCTAAAGGTATATAGCGCACGTCAGAAACAAAGAAAAATCGCCTCTTTTAAAGAGACGATTTCTACGTTTCATTAGCTTTCCGAAAGGATATATTCTTGCCATACCTCATCAAAAACAGTCATGGATTTCAAATAATGACCATTTAATTCAAGGTAGGTACTGATCTCGTGATAATCTTCTGCTATCTTTGGAAAACTGTG
>JAQSXG010000207.1 GCA_029256785.1 Neobacillus sp. | reverse complement strand
AATATGCGGACAACCAATGTAGAAGATTCGGGTGAACTTCTGAAACAATTGGGTCGCATCATGGATAAGTTTGATGCCAAGGATTTTAAAAAGGCAGATAGCGGTTTCTTTTCAAAGATCTTTAAAAAAGGCGAAAAGATGGTAGAAAAACTGTTTGGCAAATACCAAACGATGGGCTCGGAAATTGATAAGGTATATGTTGAAATCTCTAAATACCAGCATGAGATGGCCGACTCAACCACCATGCTCGAGCAAATGTATGAGCAAAACTATCAGTTCTACCTAACTTTAGAAAAATACGTTGTAGCTGGTGAACTTAAGGTTGAGGATTTAAAAAACAACCAACTTCCACAGCTTGAAAACCGTGCAGCCTCTGGTGACCAATTGGCCTCCATGCAATTAGATACATTAAGAAATGCGGTTGAGCTTTTGGAGCAGCGTGTTTATGACCTGGAAATGGCGAAGATGGTGTCACTACAAACAGCACCACAAATACGTTTATTGCAGCGTGGTAATACAAAGTTAATTGGAAAAATAAACTCTGCCTTCGTAACAACGATACCAATCTTCAAAAATGGACTGATCCAGGCAATGGCAGCCAAGAGGCAGAAGCTTGTTGCTGATTCCATGAGTGAGCTTGATCGCCGGACGAATGAAATGTTACTAAAAAATGCGCAAAACATTTCGACGCAAAGTACCGATATCGCTAGGCTTGCGGGCGGTCCAAGTATAAAGATTGAAACTATCGAAGAATCTTGGAACATTATCATCAAGGGTATGCAGGAAACAAGAGCAATCGAAGATGAAAACAAACGCCTGCGTGTGGAAGGTACAAAACGGCTTGAGCAGCTGCAGGATAACTTTAAAAAGCTGAAACAATAATACTTTATATATTGTTGATAATTAAAATTTTATGATGAGGTGAAGGAAATGGCTATCAATTTACAAAAGGGTCAAAGAGTCGATTTAACGAAAGGAAATCCAGGTCTTTCTAAAATACAAGTAGGTTTAGGCTGGGATCCCGTTCAATCTGGTAAAGGTGGCGGCGGTGGCCTCTTCGGCGGTCTATTTGGCGGTGGCGGAGCAGGAGGAGCGAATGTTGACTGTGACGCTTCAGTTATTATGCTTGGTGCAAATGATAAGATTCAAAACAATAAAGATGTTGTTTATTTTGGAAACTTAAAAAGTCCAGACGGTAGTGTTCAGCATTCAGGTGATAACTTAACAGGTGACGGTGATGGAGACGACGAACAAGTAGTTGTTGATCTAAGTAGAGTTCCGGCACATGTACAAAAGCTTGTCTTTGTCGTAAATATTTATGACTGTGTAAAAAGAAAGCAACATTTCGGAATGATTCAAAATGCATTCATCAGAATTGTTAATCCTTCTAATAACAATGAATTGATTCGCTATAATTTGACTGATAACTACAGCGGCTTAACTTGCTTAGTAGCAGGAGAAATCTATCGCCACGGTAACGAGTGGAAGTTTGCAGCGATTGGCAGCGGTACGAATGCAGCAAGCTTAAGTGAAGTTGTTCGTTCATATAGTTAATTAGTAGAGATTGTTGTTTAAGAATTTTAAAATGTTCTTGAAGAGGTGATAAAGTGGTAGGCATCAATTTATCAAAGGGACAGCGTATCGACCTAACGAAGACGAATCCAGGATTAACCAAGGCCGTAATCGGACTTGGCTGGGATACAAACCATTATCATGGTGGTCATGACTTCGACTTGGACGCATCTGCATTTCTGACAGATGCCAACGGGAAGGTAACACAAGATTTAGATTTTATTTTTTATAATAACTTGGTTCACACCTCAGGTGGAGTAGAGCACACAGGAGATAATCGAACTGGTGAAGGTGACGGAGACGACGAGCAAATTAAGATCGACTTTAGCAAAGTGCCTCAACATGTACACCGGATTGCGATTACGGTAACCATTCATGATGCCGATGCAAGGCACCAGAATTTCGGACAAGTATCAAACGCCTTTGCTCGCTTATTTGATGAAGAGACTGGTCGTGAAATTCTTAGATTTGACCTCGGTGAGGACTTCTCAGTCGAAACCGCAGTCGTCATCTGTGAACTCTACCGTCATAACGGCGAGTGGAAGTTCAACGCTGTTGGTAGCGGCTTTTCAGGTGGACTAGCTGCTTTATGCCGTAACTTTGGATTAGTTGTATAAAAAAATTCCTTTTAAGAAGCTGCTAACTTTTAGCAGCTTCTTTTGTATGTTTTTGTATTATTGGGAATAAACAGCAGTTATTCTAAGGGTTAAATTACCATTTTTACCTATTAATATACAAATTTTACGACACCCTACCATGTTATAATTCTAGTAATAGACTAGGAGGATGATAACATGAGAAAATGGGTCGTTGCAACGATGATAACTGCAGTGTTTTTGGCGGTTATTACGACTTCACAGGCATCCTTTGACGGCATCAAGCTAGCAGATTACCCAACAGACTCTATCCTCATTCAATCGATACAAGATGAACCCTCCTTACAACACCTAAACCAAATGATTGTCTTACCTGAAAATCTTTTTGACCAAAAAGAAGCAGCCTCTATAATTAATAGAATGGGATCTTTACCAGACTCGATGTTAAAAAACATAAACAATCAGGGGATTATTCTTAAGCTGTTCACTGGCAAACTAACTGACAACCCGACTGCGAGTAGGCTGGCAGGAGTGACCCCTCGTGGTTACCACTCTAAGACAACCTGGGATGACGTACCAGGAATCGGTGGAACGAAGGTAGTCCTTGTCGAAATTGGACATAGTGAAAAAGGAAAAGGACATGGCTCCGTTAATCTAGAGTTGCATGAGATGGCACATTCAATCGATCGTTATCTGTTTGAGAATAGTAGTAAAGGCAAGGAATTTCAGTTGATTTGGGAAGAGGAAAGAGGGCTTATTTTTCCCGGTAATATCTATTTAATTATGTACCCAGAAGAATATCTGGCTGAAACCTTTGCGATGTACTACTTGAATGAAAGTTCACAGAAAATGCTTCAATCGAAAGCACCCCGTACCTTTAATTTTATAAAAAATCTTCAATAGACTACCCAATAGACTAGACTATTGTTAAAATGGAAAAATATGAAGTGACAAGGGAGTGTCTGTGGTGAAGCAGTATTTAGAGCTATGCAAGCACGTAATGGAAAATGGAACACAAAAAGGTGACAGGACAGGGACAGGCACGATTAGCACCTTTGGCTATCAGACTAGATTTAATCTGGCAGAAGGTTTTCCACTGTTAACAACAAAAAAGCTCCATTTAAAATCGATCATTTATGAATTGCTTTGGTTCTTAAAAGGTGATACGAATGTTCGTTACCTCCAAGAAAATGGCGTTCGCATTTGGAATGAGTGGGCCGATGAAAACGGCGAATTAGGGCCAGTTTATGGACATCAGTGGCGCTCGTGGACTGGTGCTGATGGGAAAACCGTTGACCAAATTAGTGAACTCATTGATCAAATCAAAAACAATCCAAACTCTAGAAGATTAATTGTGAATGCTTGGAATGTTGCTGAAATTGATGATATGGCCTTAGCACCATGCCATTGTCTATTTCAGTTTTATGTAGTAGATGGAAAACTTTCCTGTCAACTCTATCAGCGTTCAGCTGATCTATTCCTTGGTGTCCCGTTTAATATTGCCTCATATGCCTTACTAACTATGATGATTGCACAAGTGTGTGATTTAGAGCCTGGTGAATTTGTTCATACGTTTGGCGATGTTCACATATATCAAAATCACTTCGAACAAGTAGAGCTGCAAAGGAGCCGTGAACCCCGTAGCTTACCAAAAATGCAAATCAACCCGAACGTGAAAGATATCTTCTCCTTTGAATTTGAGGACTTCACTTTGGAGGGCTATGATCCGCACCCGCATATTAAAGGAGTCGTCAGTGTATGATTTCATTTATCGTTGCAATGGATGAAAACAGAGTCATTGGCAAAGACAACCAATTGCCGTGGCACTTACCGGAGGACTTGAAATTTTTCAAACGAGTAACAATGGGACATCCCATTGCGATGGGCAGAAAAACGCACGAATCAATCGGACGGATACTTCCAGGAAGAGAAAATATGATCATAACAAGGCAGCCTGACTATCAACGTGAAGGCTGCACCGTTTTTCATTCAATCGGAGATTTTGTGGAATACACTCGTAGAACAAATGACGAAATCTTTATCATCGGCGGCGCGGAAATCTTCAAAGGAACCTTTGAATATGCCGATCGCTTATACATTACGCATATTCATGACAGATTTGAAGGGGACACGTTCTTTCCTAAGTTTAATGTGAGTGAATGGGAGCTAATTTCATCAGAACAAGGCATGAAGGATGAGAAAAACCCTTATGATTATGAATATAAGATTTATGATAGAAAAGCTTAATAAATAAAGGTTCAAATTAAGTATCATTCCTGAATTTATAACAAAGTTGATTGGAGCGGAAGGCACGAGACTCCTGCAGGAGTAAGGGGCAGGGGAGACCCCACAGGCGCTTAAGCGCCGAGGAGGCTCCCCGGACCTCCTGCGGAAAGCGAAGTGCCTGAAGCGGAAATCAACTACCAGTCAAAAGAAGAAGCACCAGCAAAGGCTGATGCTTCTTTCTTCCTAATAATTGGATCCATTCAATTCGTACTCAGACAATTGTGCGAGCATTTTTCTTAATTCATCAGGGTGGCAGAAGTCTTCTTCATGGAAGTGCGCTTTCACCCATTCGATTAACTCATTGGGGCTATTGAAAAACTCCCCGCTCGTATCACTTTTACGAATTGTATATCTGCCGTTGTCTTCATCGATGGTTACCTCGACTGGCATTGCTCCATCATAACTAGAGAGTGAAAATTCCATCTTCATCACTTCCATTTCATTTAAGATTTCCAATAGTATATGTTGTATTTATTAAAATTATATATTAAACGCCTGATAATTGTCAAAATATTTCTACAATTGTCTGGTCAGAATTGGTGATTGACTTCAGATGGGGTTATTGATAAATTGACTATAGAGATTTTATCTTTAAATAACTTTAAAGGTTAAATATCACATCTATCCTAATCTTTATGGATATTGTGAAATTACTATGAATTATTATGTAAAATCCACTCAAATAAGGTATTCAATACTATAATCATAGTAGAAAGACAATTTATTACTTAAAGGGGATGTATATCAATGTTTTCAAATATTGGAATACCCGGATTAATTTTAATCTTAACATTAGCCCTAATTATTTTTGGACCAAAGAAATTACCTGAAATTGGTCGTGCGATGGGACAAACGTTAAAGGAATTTAAAAAGTCGACTCGTGAATTGACAGATGATGTAATGGTTGACATTGAAGAAGAAAAGAATAAATTGACTAAATAGGGTGTAAGATTTTACGTCTTACCCTTTTTTATTCATTCTTTTTAGACTATAGAAATGCTCGTAATCGTATTAATAAAATTCAAAGGGTTTTACTCATTATCACCTTTGATATTGGCAGGGGAAGCAAATGGAAGATAAAGAATTACAATTAGTCGATCATTTAGATGAATTACGTAAACGAATCATAATCTCAGCAATTTCCTTTGTAATCTTTTTTATCGTCGGATTTATGTACGTAGGAGATATATATCATTGGTTTGTACGTGATCTTGATGTAAAATTGATCGTTCTCGGACCAAGTGATATCATTTGGGTTTATTTTATGCTAGCGAGTGTTATTGCGATTGCAGGTACGATTCCGGTAATAGCTATTCAATTATGGGCATTTGTTAAACCGGCACTAAGACCATTTGAAAGAAAAGTTACACTATCATATATTCCAGCACTTTTTATCTTGTTTATAGTAGGTCTTGCTTTTGGTTACTTCGTTATTTTCCCGATGGTACTTGAGTTCTTAGTAAAAATGGGAGCGGATATGTTTGTAACAAACTTTACAGCAGATCGTTATTTCAGTTTTATCATGAACATGACACTGCCGTTCGGTGTATTATTCGAACTGCCAGCCGTGGTAATGTTCTTAACCTCTTTGGGAATCATTAATCCCTTTGTATTAGCAAAAATTCGTAAATACGCCTACTTCGTATTGATACTTATAGCCATTGTTATTACACCGCCTGACTTTATGTCTGACTTTGTAGTAACACTGCCATTGTTGCTGCTTTATGAAATTAGTATCAGTCTATCGAAGATTGTTTATAAAAAACGATTGAAAAAGCAAGAGTTAGAAGAAGAACTATACGCAGATTAATTTGCATCATCAAGGTCACCTGAGACAGTTCCCAGGTGGCCTTTTACTTTGTAAAACAACGAAATACCCTCATTCTATAGGAATGGGGGCGATTTTGTTACGTATTCTGCTGATCTTTCATCCATTTTTGGAATTCTATGTAGTTGCGAAACTCCTTGAAGTCTTCCTTGTTCAATCCATCAGCTATCGCCTGACGAATTAACACTTTCCATTCGTCATCCAGTTCAAAATCTCCTAGTTTCTTAACCTGCGAATCCTCTAACAGGTAATCAAGATTAGTTTCTAATGGTTTAGATACCTTAATCAAAAATTGAAGCGATGGGTTTGTTTGCAAGCCCCTCTCAAGCTGACTCAAGTATGATTTAGAAACATCAGCTAACTTCCCCAACTCCGTAATCGAATACCCTTTTTGCTGCCGTAACCGTTTAATCCTCTGACCGATCATATCACCTTCATCTCCTAATATAGAACAAAAAGAACCTATCTACATTATACATTATAAAGAACAAACAATTCTTTATAAAATACGAAATAGTAAGAAAACAAGAGATAAAACGAGTAAAAAGCACAAAAACGTTCGTTATTAAGGAATTTTGGCTTATTTTGAGGTTTTTCAAGATAGGTAATAGGGCATATAATCAACTTATAAGTTCGTTAAAAAGAACAAAAATGAGTTTTAAAAGGAAGTTGATGAAAATGAAAAACAAGATCACCAACTTCGTTCTTAATACACTACATAAGAAGATTCAATCTATATTTAGAACGAATGAGGAGGGGAGAATCATTCGAAAGACAAGAATGAAAAAATTCAAACCCAAGGGGAAAAAGTTGGTATTAGCGATACAATTTGTTGCTGTCTGGTATCTCCTAATTCTAACAGGCTCCTACTTAACAACAGACACTGGAGCATATTTTAATGACGTAGAAGTAATAGAAGAAAAACTTGGGGCAGCAGATGATTTCGATAGGAATGAAGTTGGTGAAGAATGGGATCGAAGTTCCTTATCCTTCTCAAATTTTGGAGGCTTTTGCTCCAAAGATTACCCTGGCATTATTTTCTCTGAGATTGTGAATGGTGGAGATCAAGACATGGCAGGAACAACCAAATATTATTTATATAGGGTTGATATTGGCGAAGATGGACCTAATAAAAATAATTTAGGTGAACTAATAGCTTCAGGAGATGTACCAATACTACAAGGTGAAAATTCTTCACAAAATAAAGCGATACTTACTTTCAAACCAAATCTAAATGAAATAAAACCTGGTAAGTATAAATTTAAAGCTGATCAAAGACCGAACCATGGCAATCCAAATAATGATCCTAATAAAGAAAAAGATCACGAAACTTGGGGTCCTGAAATTACAGTTACCGAAAATGATAT
>JAQSXG010000206.1 GCA_029256785.1 Neobacillus sp. | reverse complement strand
TGGGCAGTGTCTGATGGTGTTAAATCCTCAGCAATAATGATGACTTCTTCGGAAATCAGACTCGGAGAAACTAACTGCACCTCTAATAAATGGGCAAGTACACGTTTTGTAACATCGCGGATATCTGCCGCACGTTCCTTCATGTATTCATTGTCCATTTGCTCAAACATCGTAACGAACATATCAGCTGTTTCTTTAAGAGCAGCTTCTGCATTCACTTTCTCTGATTCAATCTTACTTTCGATTGGTCCATGTAATTCTGGATCACTAAGGACTAGCAGGTGTGCTTCAAAGATAGCCGCTTTATCTGCTCCAAGCGCAGATTGGGCGTGGTCACGAATGGCTGTTAATTCTTCCTTTGACTTGTTGATTGCCGAACGAAATCTCTCAATTTCAGTCCCAGTATCTTCTATTGTTTTATTCTCAAATGATAAATCTGGCTCAACTAAGCGATAGGCTTTAGCTATAGCAATACCATTTGATGCAGCAATTCCTTGTAAAGATGACATTATTCTGCAAGTCCTTCCTTTTTAAGGAGCTCTTCCAAACTTCTCAATGCATCTTCACTGTCACTACCTTCAGCGCTTATTTTGATATCTGCTCCTTGACCAATTCCCAAAGACATAACACCCATAATTGATTTTAAATTTACTGTTTTACTTTTATACTCCAATGTTACCTCTGAATCAAATTTGCTTGCTGTTTGTACCAATAATGTTGCTGGTCTTGCGTGAATTCCTGTATCTGCAACTACTTTAAACTGTTTTTCTGCCATGAAAATCAAACTCCTTTAAATTAAATGTAGTAAAATGAAGCTCTTCTTATATTCATACATTTAATACGTTTAGTCAAAGCCATTCTAGACTAAAGGTTATATTTCCCCGAAAGGAAATGAAGTATGTAATAGTGAATCGCTACATTCTTTTTGAAAAAACTTATCAATACAAATGCTAGAATAACATTTTAAAGCACTACAAACAACTTAAAAACCTTTATGAAAGCGCATTAAATCAAGGGTATTTCATTCTATCGTAATTTTTCACAAAATTGTCAATATTCCCCCCCGTGAAATAGGACAAATAAAAAAAGCTACCATTAAAAGTAGCTCGTCAATTGCCATTGATTGGATTTGCAGACCTTTTAAGGATTAATTCCAATTCATTTGTGTATTTTTCTACTTCATCTTCGCTCCATCCTATTTTTTCACACATATAGGCTATAACAGGTATTTTCCACTTCTGCACAAAGTCTATATTAAATAACACGGCTCCAATCCTTCTATTAAAAAAATCGCATGGAGTTACAGCCATTTCAAAATGAATCGCGTAGACTAACTGGGCAAACAAAAGGAATGGTAAACCATATTTTTCAGCATCTGTTTTATGTTTCCTAAAGAGCTCAAAAACTTTTTCAATGTTTGATCCATACATCTTTGTTAATTGTGCTGACTCATGATAACTTAGCCCTAAATCTCTCCCTCTATCAATTTTAGTTTCTATAAAAGTATAAAAATGTGCGGAACCACCGACAATCCCACCAGAAATCGGAAGCTTTTTGGTTTTACAGGGAGGGTAGTCTTTACCTTCCTCTTTGCTGAATTTAAGTGCTAGTAAATTAACTACATCTTCAGCCATTTTTCGGTATCCTGTTAACTTCCCACCAGCAATTGTAACTAACCCCGTTTCTGATTCCCATATTTCATCCTTCCTCGATATTTCAGAAGCCTTTTTTCCCTCCTCATAGATAAGTGGCCGAATTCCTGCCCAACTCGATTCAATATCTGCTTCAGTAAGGCCTTGATTAGGGAACATATAATTAATCGCCCGAATAAGATAACTGGCATCTTTCATTGTCATAAATGGCTTTACCTTATCTTCATCATAAAAGGTATCCGTGGTACCAACATAGACCTTGCCATCACGCGGAATTGCAAAGACCATACGACCGTCCTCGGTATCAAAGTAAATTGCTTGAGCTAAAGGGAAGCGCTTAGAGTCGATAACGAGATGAACACCTTTCGTTTGACGTAAGCTTTTCTCACCCTTTGATTGAGCCAAAATCTGAACATCCTCAATCCAAGGTCCAGTCGCATTTACCACCTTTTTTGCTTTGATTTGATATTTCTCACCGGATAGTTGGTCTTCTACCTCTACCCCTGCAACTATATTATTCTCAAAGATTAATTTGATGACCTTTGAATAATTGCACGTGACAGCACCCATTTCATCGGCTGCTTTCAGTACTTCTATCGTCAATCGAGCATCATCTGTCCGGTATTCAACATAATAGCCACTTCCGATTAATTGATCTCTTCTTAACAACGGTTCTTTCAAAAGTGTTTCCTCTTTAGAAAGCATCGTTCTGCGCTCTGATTTTTTAACTCCTGCTAGAAAATCATAAACACGTAGACCAAAGGCAGTGCTGAATTTCCCAAACGTTCCTCCCTTAAAAATGGGTAGTAACATCCATTCAGGCTTTGTCACATGTGGACCATTCTCAAATACTATTTCTCTTTCCTTCGCTACTTCAGAAACAAGTTTCACTTCAAATTGTTTTAAATACCGAAGGCCACCATGAATCAATTTTGTTGAACGACTAGATGTACCGCCTGCGAAATCCTGCATTTCCACCAGTGCCGTTGTCATCCCTCTTGCAGCTGCATCTAATGCAATCCCTGCTCCCGTAATCCCGCCGCCTATAATTAGAACATCATATACACCAGAGCAAAGCTTACTGACGATTTCTTTCCTATCTAATACAGAAAAATGCATGATGTTTCCCCCATTGATGTTATTTGAAGGCCATTGCTGCATTTACAGCCCGCTTCCAACCATTATATAGGCTGTTACGAGTCTCTTTATTCATTTTTGGAGTGAAGGTTTTGTCAACTGCCCCTTGCTTGGATATTTCCTCTTGGTTATTCCAAAACCCGACAGCCAACCCAGACAGATAAGCAGCACCAAGAGCCGTTGTTTCGTTAACAACTGGTCGTTCCACAGGGACATTCAAAATAGCACTTTGAAAGTCCATTAAAAAGTTATTTTTAACAGCCCCACCATCCACTCGAAGTGTTTTTAACGTTATTTGGGAATCTTCTTCCATTATAGATAAAACATCCTTCGTTTGATATGCTAAGGATTCCAGTGTTGCACGTACAAAATGTTCCTTTGTTGTCCCTCTAGTTATTCCAAAGGCCGCCCCCCGTACATCACTATCCCAATAGGGTGTTCCTAATCCCACAAACGCTGGAACCACATAGACTCCTTCTGTTGAAGAAACCTTTGTTGCATATGTTTCGCTTTCTTTAGCGTTCTTTATAATTCTTAAACCATCACGTAACCATTGAACGGCAGAGCCTGCAACAAAAATACTGCCCTCAAGCGCATATTCTATCTTCCCATCTAAGCCCCAGGCAATGGTTGTTAATAAACCATGCTCTGAACGAACTGCTTTTTCCCCAGTATTCATCAACATAAAGCAGCCCGTACCATAAGTATTTTTAGCCATGCCCTTTTCAAAGCATGCTTGCCCGAATAAAGCCGCCTGCTGATCTCCCGCTATGCCTGAGATCGGTACCTCAATACCAAAGAAATAATAATCAAGAGTGTGGGCATATACTTCAGAGGATGAGCGAACATCAGGGAGCATTGCTTTTGGAACGTTAAGGATTTCTAATAATTCATCATCCCACTTTAGATCATATATATTATACATTAGTGTCCTTGATGCGTTAGAGTAATCAGTTACATGCGCTTTTCCGCCAGAAAGTTTCCAGATTAACCAAGTATCAATCGTACCAAATAATAATTTCCCTTGATTTGCCTTCTCCCTCGCACCTACTATATTATCTAATATCCACTTAACCTTTGTGCCTGAAAAATAAGCATCGATTATTAACCCGGTTTTTCTTCGAAAAAGATCGTTATACCCCATCATTTTTAACTGTTCACAAATTTCAACCGTTTGTCTGGATTGCCAGACAATTGCATTATAAATCGGTTCACCCGTTTCTTTATCCCACACTACTGTTGTTTCACGCTGGTTTGTAATACCAATTCCCGCAATTTGTTCAGGCTTTATTCCCGATTCAGATAGTACCTCCGCAATAACAGAAAGAATGGAACCCCAGATTTCATTTGGATTATGCTCAACCCATCCTGGTTTAGGGAAATACTGTGAAAATTCCTTTTGGGCACTAAAGATTGTTTGGCCAGCTTTATTGAAAAGAATTGCACGTGAACTCGTGGTTCCTTGGTCAAGTGAGAGAATAAATGTTTCCAAAGAAAATCCTCCATTCGATTTTTTAATATTCTTTTAGCTTCTCGGTTCTTTTAAATATTCATATAAAACATCTCCACCTCGTTGACCAATACCACGGAAGTGCTTAAAGTCAGGTCGTTTAACAAGGACCTGACGGAACTTCATAAAATTTTCATTTTTAACGTAATACTCTCGAAGTTCACCGGTCATTAACTTATATAAGATTTCATTGATAGAATGCTCTTCCATTTGCTTAACACCACCTCAATTATATTTTACCGTACCAATATTAAAATGGACTCAGTTTTTGTCGGAATTTCCGAGGAAATCATCATATTTGTTAGCAAGTGGAAACGATTTCATACAATATAGCCCTTTTTATTAATAATTAACACAATTGTCAAATAAAAACCTTTACGAAACTATATAATTAGTGCAAACTGTTATTTAAATGGATATTTATAGTTTGTCATGTAAAGGAGAGAGACTAATTGAAAAAAGCAGAAGTAGGTAATCTCATAGAATTTCGTGGCGGTTTACAGGGGATTGTTGAAAAGGTAAATGAAAATTCTGTCATAGTCGACCTAACATTTATGGATAACTACCGTGACTTAGAGCTAGATCAACGAACTGTTGTTAACCACAAAAATTATAAGATATTAAAAGAAAGTATTAATTAATAGTAGATTTGTAGAAAGGGCAGGCATTTGGCTGCCCTTTCTTTTATTTGGCTAACGCCTTTGTTCGGTTTCTTTAGAAATCTGCTTTAAAGACTTTACCTTCCCATGCGGATTTTGATCCTGCTTACGGACTGTCCATTCCCGTTCTTCTTGACTCTTAGATTTACTCATAACTTCCTCCTTTCATTTAACATATATATTTTTTACAAATCACTTCATTCTTATCACAACAATCACATAAAAGAATTTTGTAAACATTTCCTTTCATGATTTTTTTTTGGTAAAATGAATGGTATTGTTTAGAAAGGAGTGAACACAATGAAGAACCGTCCATATTTAGACCTTCGGCTCATTGTTGGTTTGATCATTGCACACGGATTATTGTTTTTTACATTTCAAGACCGAGCAATATTCTGGTATATATTCACAGGCTCCCTGCTGATTCTGATAACCTATGCGATGTTTCAGGAAGCCGTTGACGATGAATTGTCTTTTATAAAATACATATCGATTGGAGCTCTTTCGGGATTACTCCTTTATTTCCTTTTTTGGTTTGGTGTACAAGCATTTGATTTTCTTAATCTGCCATTTGATAAAACCATAAAAAAGCTTTATCGCTGGTTTTCCCCTCAGTTATTTTGGCAATACCTTGCCCTTATACTAGTAGCAGCACCAGGGGAAGAGCTTTTTTGGAGGGGTTTTATTCAAAAAAGATTGTTGAGGTACTTTGGTGCCTTTGGTAGTATTTTAACTGGCTCTCTGTTATATGCCTTGGTACATATATATTCGGGAACCTTTATCTTAATGTTGGCTGCTTTTATTTCAGGAATCATTTGGGGTACCCTTTATCTTTGGAAAAAGAGTATGCCATTGGTTATTATTTCGCATATTGTTTTTGACTTAATGATTTTTATCATTCTACCTTTTAAATAAAATGAGCAACTGTACAGAAATGAACAGTTGCTTTTTTGTTATTCATTTACAGGCTTTTTAAATGGCTTCATCCACAAAAGCACGAAAAAAATTAAGCTTATGTAGCCAAAAAGTGGATACAGATTTGAAAGCAGCTTACTATAATCAACGAGGCTAATGATATAGGAAATTAAGAAAATAGCCGAGATAGATACAAGTGTAGGAACTGGAATATATTGTTTTATCTGTCGATCAAGCCCAAAAACATTTCCTATAACCGAGGTGAAAATTTCACCATATATAACAAGCACAAATATCCAATAAAAGAAAGGAGCCATTTGCTTCATAATAATAGCCATCGGGATTTCATAAAGTTCCACGTCCGGAAGCATAATCAAGGTAAGATGGCTTGATATTAGAATAAGTGTCAAGGCGGCGCCACCTAATATACCACCCCATTTTATTGTCCAATCATCTTTAATTTCATTTGCGATAGGGACAAGCACCGCTTGCGATAAAGCTAAATTTAATGCTGCATATGAAAATGGGGCCAAGACACTTTTCCACCCATCAACAGCATAGGGAATATTGAAAAAGTGTTCAATAAAATCTGATTGTCTGACTGAAATTGTCATTAACATTAAACTAAAGCAAATCATGAGTGGTACAACAAAGGAGTTTACTGCAAAAATTCCTCTTGTCCCAACTAACATAACAATAAAAGATAAGATAATGGTAATAAATATGCCTATATTTTTCGTTAAACCTAACTGTTCTTGAAATACAGCTCCTGCACCTGCTAACATAACCGCACATACCCCAAGCAGCATAAAAAGCATGATTATATTAATCGCCTTGCCCGCCCATTTTCCGAACAAGTGAATATTTAATTCCTGATAGGATACTGCATTAATTTGAGCAGCAATTCTCATTAATTTTGAGCCCAACACGATAAGGAGATAGCCGCTCAGTAAAATACTTAAAAAGCCGATGAAGCCAAATCGCGAAAAAAATTCAACGATTTCTCTCCCCGTAGCAAATCCTGCGCCGACTACCGTACCTACATAGACGGCAGCAATTTGAAATGCTGATGTCCAATTCTTTTTCACTTCATCTCCCCCTCATCATCAATATATGAACAAAGGGACAAACAAAGACGAGCTTTTTTATACAATCGTGTATTTGTTTTAACTCCTCATATCCTTGGTAAATATTTCATCAAACAAATTCCTTGAAAGTCAAAAAAGGTCAGAGTATACTATGTTCATAAAGTCAAAGATAGTCAAAGTCAAAGTAACATTTATTAAAAATATTATTGAGGAGGCTATTTAAATGCTTTGTCAAATGTGCAACAATAATCATGCAAATATCCAACTTAATTTAACTGTCAATGGACAGCGTAAGGAATATATGTTGTGTAGTAATTGCTACGCAAAAGAAAAAAATGCTATTGGCTCAAGTCTTGGACCTAATCAGAACAGCCACTACTTCCCTTTTGATAAATTTTTTTTCACAGAAAATCCTAGTGAACATAAAAGCAATCGGGGGAATCAACTTATTAGTAGCAATGGCGGAGGCTTTATTGATCAATTCGGTCGCAATTTAACACAAATGGCACGTGCCGGACTGATTGACCCTGTCATTGGCCGTGATGAGGAAGTTAAGCGGGTAACAGAGATATTGAATCGCCGTAATAAAAATAATCCTGTATTAATCGGTGAGCCTGGTGTCGGGAAAACAGCTATAGCTGAGGGTCTCGCATTGAAGATTGTTGACGGAAATGTGCCAGCTAAATTACAGAACATAGAGGTCTATTTACTCGATATAGCATCCTTAGTAGCTAATACTGGGATCCGCGG